>NZ_JBHWDU010000020.1:0-115405 GCF_042734825.1 Kitasatospora sp. NPDC059648
TACTGCAGGGGGGACCCTGTGGGAGAGTAGGACGCCGCCGAACAATCATTCAGAAAAGCCCCTGATCCATCGGATCAGGGGCTTTTCGCATTTCCGGGCCCTGTTCTCAGTCCGAAAGCGTCATTTTGAAGCCGAGATGCGAGGGCACGAAGCCCAGCCGCTCGTAGAAGCGGTGCGCGTCCGTGCGCGTGGCGTCGGAGGTGAGCTGGACGAGGTCGGCACCGAGTCCGCGGGCGTGCCGGACGGCCCACCGGATCAGCTCGGTGCCGAGCCCGCTGCCCCGCTCGTCGGCGTGGACGCGGACGGCCTCGATGATCGCGCGGGTGGAGCCCTTGCGGGAGAGGCCGGGAACGAGGGTGAGTTGCAGGGTGCCGACGGTGCGGCCGGCGCGTTCTGCGACGACCAGGTGCTGGTGCGGGTCCCCGTCGATGCGGGCGAAGGCGGTGCGGTACGGGGTGAGGTCGTCGGGGGTCTCGCGGGTGGCGCCCAGCGGGTCGTCGGCGAGCATGGCGACGATCGCCGGCAGGTCGGCTTCGGTGGCCCGTCGGATCGTCAGAACAGCCGTTTCAGTCATGATCGGAGCATAAGGGGACCCTCTCGGGCCGGACCGTCCTTGTCTACGCCCGTAGCACCCCTTTACAGCCTTTTACGGCCCTTCTGGGTCGACGCCAGGTCACGCCCCGGACGCCCTACTGGTGATGACGGCGAAGACGGCACCGTGCGGGTCGACCAGCTGGGCGAGGCGGCCGACGCCGTGCACGTCCGTCGCCGGGAGCCGGACCGTGGCGCCGAGCTGCTCGGCGATGGCGAGGCTGGCGTCCACGTTGGGGACCTCGAAGTAGGGGAGCCAGTGCGAGCCGGTGCCGCGCGCGGTGTGCTCGGGGCCGAGTTGCATGATGCCGCCGTGGGCGTCATCGCTGCCGCCGCCTGCCGGGGTGAGCACGGTGTAGAGCGCTTCGCCGAACGGGACGTCCTGTTCCTGCCAGCCGAAGACCGCGCGGTAGAAGGCCTTGGCCCGTTCGGCGTCGACGCTGTAGCACTCGGCCCAGCAGAGGCTGACCTCCTCGTTGACGAGGTCCAGTCCGCGGGTGTCGTGCGGCTGCCAGACGGCGAAGTCGGCGCCGGTCGGGTCGCTGAAGCCGGCCATCCGGCCCGCGGTGAAGACGTCGAAGGGGGCGAACCGCACGCTCCCGCCCGCCTGTTGGACGAGGTCGGTGGTCCGGTCGGCGTCGGCCGTGGCGAAGTACAGCGTCCATCCGGGCAGCGCGGTCTCGTCGGCGAGCGGGCCGAGCGCGGCGACGGTGCGGCCGTCGAGCTGGAAGAAGCCGTAGCCGCCGGCCTCGGGACCGGCCGAGTCGAAGGTCCAGCCGAACAGGGCGGTGTAGAAGTCGACGGAGGCCCGGGTGTGGGGGCTGCTCAGGTCGAGCCAGACCGGGGAACCGGGTCGGAAGTCGGTGTTGAGCATGGCGGCAGTGCTCCTCGGACGGGTCCCGTGCGGGCGCGGTCGACGGCCCCGGGTTTCCCTACAGCCTGGCACCTCGGTGGGGACGCTGCACGGCGGGTGGCCGTCGGTGCACGGAGGGTGAGCGAGGGTGCGGTCGGGACGGGCGGGGGAGCGGGCGGGTGCGCGGGCTCCGATGGGCCTTCGGGTCTGTCCGTGCGGGGCGGTACGGTGCGTAACGGAATGGTCCACCCGTACCGGTCGAAGGGGGGCTCCGGTGGGCAAGCAGGCGCAGTCGGGGCAGCAGGTTCCGCGCCAGCTCGCGCAGGTCGACGGCGTGCTGGAGCGGATCACCTATGCCAACGAGGAGACCGGCTACACGGTGGCCCGGGTGGACACCGGCCGGGGCGGGAACGACCTGCTGACGGTGGTGGGCGCGCTGCTCGGGGCGCAGGTGGGCGAGTCGCTGCGGCTGCACGGCCGGTGGGGCTCGCACCCGCAGTACGGGCGGCAGTTCATGGTGGAGAACTACACGACGGTGCTGCCGGCCACGGTGCAGGGCATCCAGCGGTACCTGGGCTCGGGGCTGATCAAGGGGATCGGACCGCGGTTCGCCGAGCGGATCGTGGAGCGCTTCGGGGTGGACACCCTGGAGGTGATCGAGAACGAGCCGGGCCGGCTGATCGAGGTGCCCGGGCTGGGGCCCAAGCGCACCAGGAAGATCGCCGCGGCCTGGGAGGAGCAGAAGGCCATCAAGGAGGTGATGGTCTTCCTCCAGGGGGTCGGGGTGTCGACCTCGCTGGCGGTGCGGATCTACAAGCAGTACGGCGACGCCTCGATCGGGGTGGTGAAGAACGAGCCGTACAAGCTGGCGTCGGACGTCTGGGGCATCGGCTTCCTGACGGCGGACCGGATCGCCCAGGCGGTGGGCATCCCGCACGACAGCCCGGAGCGGGTGAAGGCGGGGCTGCAGTACGCGCTGTCGCAGAGCAGCGACCAGGGGCACTGCTACCTGCCGGAGGAGCGGCTGATCGCGGACGGCGTGAAGCTGTTGCAGGTGGACGTGGGGCTGGTGATCGACTGTCTGGCGGAGCTGGTCGCGGCCGAGGGCGTGGTGCGCGAGACGGTGCCGGGTGAGGCGGGCGAGCCGATCACCGCGGTCTACCTGGTGCCGTTCCACCGGGCGGAGATCTCGCTGGCCAACCAGCTGCTTCGGCTGCTGCGTTCGGACTCCGACCGGTTGCCGTGGTCCGCCGAGGTGGACTGGCCGGTGGCGCTGGAGTGGCTGGCGAAGCGGACCGGGACGGAGCTGGCGCCGGAGCAGCAGCAGTCGGTGCGGCTCGCGCTGACCCGCAAGGTGGCGGTGCTGACGGGTGGTCCGGGCTGCGGCAAGTCGTTCACGGTGAAGTCGATCGTGATGATGGCGCTGGCCAAGAAGGCGAAGGTGGTGCTCGCGGCACCGACCGGCCGGGCGGCGAAGCGGCTGGCGGAGCTGACCGGGGCGGAGGCCTCGACGGTGCACCGGCTGCTGGAGCTGAAGCCGGGCGGGGACGCCGCGTACGACCGGGACCGGCCGCTGGACGCGGACCTGGTGGTGGTGGACGAGGCGTCGATGCTGGACCTGATCCTGGCGAACAAGCTGGTCAAGGCGGTGCCGCCGGGTGCCCACCTGCTGTTCGTGGGGGACGTGGACCAGCTGCCCTCGGTGGGCGCCGGGGAGGTGCTGAGGGACTTGCTGGCGGAGGGCGGCCCGATTCCGTCGGTGCGGCTGACCCGGATCTTCCGGCAGGCGCAGCAGTCCGGAGTGGTGGTCAACGCGCACCGGATCAACGAGGGGAAACCGCCGCTGACAGAGGGTCTGGCGGACTTCTTCCTGTTCGTCGAGGAGGACACGGAGCGGGCGGCCGGTCTGACGGTTGACGTGGTGGCGCGTCGGATCCCGCAGAAGTTCGGCTTCGACCCGCGCCGGGACGTGCAGGTGCTGGCGCCGATGCACCGCGGCCCGGCCGGGGCGGGGAACCTGAACACGCTGTTGCAGGGGGCGGTGACGCCGGCCCGCGAGGGGCTGGCGGAGCGGCGGTTCGGCGGGCGGACGTTCCGGGTGGGGGACAAGGTCACCCAGATCCGCAACAACTACGACAAGGGGCGGAACGGCGTCTTCAACGGCACAGTTGGAGTGGTGACCGCCCTCAGCGTGGACGACCAGCGGCTGACGGTGCTCACCGACGAGGACGAGGAGGTGTCGTACGACTTCGACGAACTGGACGAGCTGTCGCACGCGTACGCGGTGACGATCCACCGCTCGCAGGGCAGTGAGTACCCGGTCGTGGTGATTCCGGTCACGATGTCCGCTTGGACGATGCTCCAGCGGAACCTGCTCTACACCGCCGTGACCAGGGCGAGGAAACTCGTCGTGCTGGTCGGGTCACGGAAGGCGATCGCGCAGGCCGTGAGGGCAGTCAGCGCAGGTCGGAGGCATGCCGCGCTCGATCATCGACTTGCTTCTGGATGATTATCCAACAGGATGGTTGCCTCTAATGTTCTCTTGACGTGAAGAGATTTACGGCAGAGCCTAGGGTGGTGCCGATCTTGTCCGGTTCGTACCGGCTGCGGCGGCAGGTTTTGTAGGGGCGGGCCCTTCCGGGCCACCCCGGGTGCGCGACTGTCCTCCGGATGGGGGATGGTGGAGACAGTCAGGGCACCTTGGAAGAGGATTCATTTCGTCGGTGAGGAAGACGTGAGCGACAACTCGGTAGTACTGCGGTACCAGGACGGCGAGTACGAATACCCCGTCGTCGAGAGCACTGCGGGCAACTCCGGCTTCGACATCTCGAAGCTGCTCCCGCAGACCGGCCTGGTCACCCTGGACAACGGCTTCGGTAACACCGCCGCGTACAAGTCCGCGATCACCTTCGTGGACGGCGACAACGGCATCCTGCGGTACCGCGGCTACCCGATCGAGCAGCTCGCAGCACAGGGCGGCTTCATCGAGACCGCGTACCTCCTGATCAACGGCGAGCTGCCCAACGCGGACCAGCTGGCGGAGTTCAACCGCGAGATCACCCAGCACACGCTGCTGCACGAGGACGTCAAGCGCTTCTTCCAGGGCTTCCCGCGGGACGCCCACCCGATGGCCATGCTGTCCTCGGTGGTCGGTGCGCTCTCCACGTTCTACCCGGAGAGCCACAACCCCTTCGACGCGGCCCAGCGCCACCTGTCGACCGTCCGCCTGCTGGCCAAGCTGCCGACGATCGCCGCGTACGCGTACAAGAAGGCGATGGGCCAGCCCTTCGTCTACCCGCGCAACGACCTGAGCTACGTCGAGAACTTCCTGCGGATGACCTTCGCGGTCCCCGCCGAGGACTACGAGCTCAACCCGGTCGTCGTCAACGCGCTGGACAAGCTGCTCATCCTGCACGCGGACCACGAGCAGAACTGCTCGACCTCCACCGTGCGCCTGGTGGGCTCCAGCCACGCCAACCTGTTCGCCTCGATCTCGGCGGGCATCTCGGCCCTGTGGGGCCCGCTGCACGGCGGTGCCAACCAGGCCGTGCTGGAGATGCTGGAGAGCATCCAGAAGGACGGCGGCGACGTCGACGCGTTCATCACGAAGGTGAAGAACAAGGAAGCCGGCGTCAAGCTGATGGGCTTCGGCCACCGCGTCTACAAGGCCTTCGACCCGCGCGCCGCGCAGGTCAAGCTGCTGGCGCACGAGGTCCTCGGCCAGCTCGGCAAGAGCGACGAGCTGCTGGAGATCGCGCTCAAGCTGGAGGAGCACGCCCTCAAGGACGACTTCTTCATCTCGCGCAAGCTGTACCCGAACGTGGACTTCTACACCGGCCTGATCTACCGCGCCATGGGCTTCCCGACCAGCATGTTCACCGTGCTGTTCGCCCTCGGCCGGCTGCCGGGCTGGATCGCCCACTGGCACGAGATGATCAACGACCCGACCAGCCGGATCGGCCGCCCGCGCCAGATCTACACGGGCACCGCGATCCGCGACTACGTCGAGCTCGACCAGCGCTGACCGACGCGGCACCGAAAGGGGCCCGGCCGCTCGCCGAGCGGCCGGGCCCCTTCGAGTCCTCGCGCCCCGGGCCCGGAAGGGCCCGCGCGGGGGCGGAACCGTACGGCGCACGACTCCGGGGCCGACTGCAGCCGGGGACGGCCGCTCAAAGCGTCCCTGACCCGCCACACCCCGGCGCCGTGCGCGAAGGCCGTCGAAAGAACGACGACCGTCCCGGGGCCCGCCGGAGCCCCGTCGGCGACAGCCGCTGGAAGTGCGGACGCGTTGCCGTTAGCCGCGCCCGCCCAGCGGAAAAACTGCCGCACTACCAACCTAAGACGTATCAGGGTGCGAGAAGTTACGCCCGGGGGGTGTGAGCTGCCTCTCGCCACGCTCCGTAGGCGCCCGGTTCCGCGCTCATATCACACCTTCCCTCGCGTGCGACGTCACCCTCCCCGCAGTAACGGCAACCGAGCGTGATAGGAATCGTGGCATTCCGGTACGGACCGCCGCGCCCCTTCGTCGCGCGGCGGCGGAGCTGGGGAGGGAGTGCGCAGATGGCCAGGAACGTCGTCGTCACCGGCGGTGGCACGGGAATCGGGTACGAGATCGCGCGGCGGTTCGCCGAAGCGGGCGACCAGGTGGTGATCGTCGGTCGCCGTCGTGCGGTCCTGGAGAAGGCCGCGGCCGATCTCGGGCCGAACGCCACCCCGCTGGTGTGCGACCTTGCCGACCCGGACGCCGTGGAGGCCGCGCTGGCCGAACTGCCCGAGCGGATCGACGTCCTGGTGAACAACGCCGGCAGCCGGGAGACCGTGGTCGGCGGCGGCACCCACGCCGTCCTGGCCCGCTGGCGCGGTGACTTCGAGCGCAACGTGCTGACGGTGGTGCTGCTCACCGAGTCGATCCGGGACCGGCTCACCCCGGGCTCCGGCCGGGTCGTCACCATCAGCTCCATCGCCGCCCTGCGCGGGGCCGGCTCGTACGGTGCGGCGAAGGCCTCGCTGCACGCCTGGAACCACTTCCTGGCCGCGCAGTTGGGCACCTCGGGCATCACCGCGAACATCGTCGCGCCGGGCACGGTGGCCGGCACCGAGTTCTTCGGGCCGCGGCTGGACGAGGCCGAGGTCGGCCGCCGGGCGGCGCGCACCCTGCTGGGCCGGATCGGCGAGACCGGCGAGGTCGCCGCGGCGGTGCAGTTCCTGGCCTCGCCCGAGGCCGGGTTCATCACCGGCGAGATCCTGCACTGCAACGGCGGGGAACTGCTGGGGCGTTGAGTCGTGACGAGGGGCCCGGACCGGGTGGGCGCTTCCAGCGGTCCGGGCCCCTCGTGCTGCCGGGCCCCTCTGTCGCGGGCCCCTTCGGCCGTCAGGGGCTCAGGCGGGCCGGAAGCGGCGCAACCGGAGGCTGTTGCTGACCACGAAGACCGAGGAGAAGGCCATCGCGGCCCCGGCGATCATCGGGTTGAGCAGTCCGGCGGCGGCCAGCGGGACCGCCGCCACGTTGTAGCCGAACGCCCAGCAGAGGTTGCCCCGGATGGTGCTGAGGGTGCGGCGGGAGAGGCGGATGGCGTCGGCCGCGGAGCGCAGGTCGCCGCGGACCAGGGTGAGGTCGCCGGCCTCGATCGCGGCGTCGGTGCCGGTGCCCATGGCCAGGCCCAGGTCGGCCTGGGCGAGTGCGGCCGCGTCGTTGACGCCGTCGCCGACCATCGCGACGACCCTGCCCTCGGCCTGCAGCCGCTTGACCGTGTCGACCTTCTCCTCGGGCAGGACCCCGGCGATGACGTCGCGGGGGTCGATGCCGACCTCGGCCGCGACCGCTTCGGCCACCGCCGGGTTGTCGCCGGTCAGCAGCACCGGGCGCAGGCCCAGGGCGCGCAGCCGGGTGACGGCCTCGGCGCTGGTCGGCTTGACCGCGTCGGCGACCTCCAGGACCGCCCGGGCCTCGCCGTCCCAGCCGACCGCGACCGCGGTGCGACCGGACGCCTCGGCGGCGGCCTTGGCGCGGGCCAGGGAGGCCGGCAGGTGCCGGACGGCGTCGGGCGGCAGGGCCTCCCGCCCGGCGGTGACCGTACGGCCGTCCACGACGCCCTCAACGCCCCGGCCGGGCACGCTGCGGAAGCCGTCGACCGGCGGCAGCCCGCCGAGGCGGTCGGCGGCGGCCTCGGCGATCGCCCGGCCGACCGGGTGCTCGGAGGCGTGCTCCACCGCCCCGGCCAGGCGCAGGGCCTCGGTCTCGGTGACGCCCTCGGCGGTGTGCACGGCGAGCAGCGCCATCCGGCCGGTGGTGACGGTGCCGGTCTTGTCGAGCAGGACGGTGTCCACCCGCCGGGTGGTCTCCAGCACCTCCGGGCCCTTGATCAGGATGCCGAGCTGGGCGCCGCGGCCGGTGCCGACCATGAGCGCGGTCGGGGTGGCCAGGCCCAGGGCGCACGGGCAGGCGATGATCAGTACGGCCACCGCGGCGGTGAACGAGCCGGTGGGGCTGCTGGTGGCCAGCAGCCGGCCGACCAGGGTGGCGAGGGCGGTCAGGACGACCAGCGGGACGAAGACGGCGGAGATCCGGTCGGCGAGGCGCTGGGCGGCGGCCTTGCCGTTCTGGGCCTCCTCGACCAGCCTGGCCATCCGGGCCAGCTGGGTCTGCGCGCCGACCCGGGTCGCCTCGACGACCAGCCGGCCGCCCGCGTTGACGGTGGCGCCGGCGACGGTGTCGCCGACGGTGACCTCGACCGGGACGGACTCGCCGGTGAGCATCGAGGCGTCCACCGCGGAGCTGCCCTCGACCACCGTGCCGTCGGTGGCGACCTTCTCGCCCGGGCGCACCACGAAGTGCATGCCGACGGCGAGCCGGTCCACCGGCAGCCGTACCTCCCGGCCGCCCTGGAGCACGGCGACGTCCTTGGCGCCGAGGTCGAGGAGGGCGTGCAGGGCGGCGCCGGCCCGGCGCTTGGAGCGGGCTTCCAGGTAACGGCCGAGCAGGATCAGCACGGTGACGCCGGCGGCGGTCTCCAGGTAGAGGGTGCCGGAGGCGTCGGTGTCGCCGACCGAGAAGGAGAAGTCGTGCCGCATCCCGGGCACGCCGGCGTGTCCACGGAACAGTGCCCAGCAGGACCAGCCGAAGGCGGCCAGGGTGCCGAGCGAGACCAGGGTGTCCATGGTCGCGGCGCCGTGCCGGAGGTTGGTCCAGGCGGCGCGGTGGAAGGGCAGGCCGCCGTGGACGACGACCGGGCCGGTGAGGGCGAAGGCCAGCCACTGCCAGTTGGTGAACTGCAGGGCCGGGACCATCGAGAGCAGGACCACCGGGACGCTGAGCACGGCGCTGACCAGCAGGCGGTCGCGCAGGGGGTCGGTGGGCCGCTCGGGCTCGGCGGCGGTCGGCTCGGCCACGGGGGCCGGGGGCGGCGGGAGTTCGGCGGTGTAGCCGGTGCGCTCGACCGTGGCGATCAGTTCCTCGACCGTGACGCCGGGGCCGTAGTCGACCCGGGCCTTCTCGGTGGCGTAGTTGACGGTGGCCTCGACGCCGTCCATCCGGTTGAGCTTCTTCTCGATCCGGGCCGCGCAGGAGGCGCAGGTCATTCCGCCGATGGACAGCTCGACCCGGTCCCGTGCGTCGAGGCCGGGGGCGGAGGTGGTCATGCGGGTGGCTCCTCGGTGGTGCGTACGGCGGGGGCGGTGTCACCGCCCCCGCCGTAGCGGGGCGGCTCAGGCGGCGCGGCCGACCAGCTCGTAGCCGGCCTCGTCGATCGCGGCGCGGATCTGCTCCTCCTCCAGCGGGGCGGCGGAGGAGACCGTCACCGTACCCGCCTGGGCGTCTGCGGCGACCTCGGTGACACCGGCCAGCGTGGAGAGCTCCTCGCTGATCGCCTTCTCGCAGTGGCCGCAGCTCATGCCGGACACGGTGTAGGTGATGGTGCTGGACATCGGGGCCTCCGGGAGGTCGGTGCGGTGCTGGCTCTCTTACTCTCCCAACACCATACCCCTCCAGGGTATTCCAGAGGGGTGGTGGTGAAGTGGATCGCATCGTAGGCGACGGGGGCGCTCGGACCGGGGAGGAGGGCGACTGCGCCGGGATCGGCACGGTCGGCTCCCGCCGGACCAGCAGCCGCGGCCGGAGCAGTCCACCCAAGGAGACCACGAGCAGCCCGGTCGTGCGCCGGCCGGCTGCTCGGTGTCGACCCCGGTTCTGCGCCCGGGGCTCCGACGCGCACCGCCCCGCGACCCGGCAGGGCGCGGGGCGGTGCCCGGCTCAGCGGCGCGTGACGTCGGCCAGGGCGCGGAAGAGGAGGGCGGTGGAGGTGGCGCCCGGGTCCTGGTGGCCGGTGCTGCGTTCGCCGAGGTAGGAGGCGCGGCCCTTGCGGGCCCGGAGGGGGACGGTGTCGAGGGCGCCCTGCTCGGCGGCTTCGGCGGCCGCCGCGGTGGCCTCGGCGAGCGGGGCGCCGGCGGCGGCCGCGGCGCGGAGGGCGGCGACGGCCGGGGTCCAGGCGTCCACGATGGTCTTGTCTCCGGGCTCGGCCTTGCCGAGGATGCGGATCGCGTCCAGCCCGGCGGCCAGCGCCTCGGCCAGTGCGGCCGGGCCGGCCGGCTCGGGCAGGGCGGCCCCGACGGCGCGGAAGGCCTTGCCGTAGAGCGGGCCGGAGGCGCCGCCGACCTTGGAGACCAGGGTGGTACCGGTCCTGGTGAGGACGGCACCGGCACCGGGGCCGGCCGGCTGGAAGCCGTCCAGGGCGGTCCGGGCGGCGTCGAAGCCGCGCCGGAGGTTGCTGCCGTGGTCGCCGTCGCCGATCGCGGAGTCCAGCTCGGTGAGCCGGTCCTGTTCCTTCTCGACGGCCGCGGCGGCCGCGCGGATCCAGGCCTCGGCCAGCGTCGAATCGAACAGCGGGGTGTCGAAGTCCATCGGGTCTCCTTCGAGGGCTTCAGGCCCGCTTGAGGGCGGGGGTGTCGACCGGGGCGTCCCAGAGGTCCAGCAGCTGGGCGTCGGCCTTGGTGAGGGTGAGTGAGAAGCCCGCCATGTCGAGGCTGGTGACGTAGTTGCCGACCAGGCTGCGGGCCACCGTGATGCCGCGCTCGGCGAGCCGGGCGGCGACCTCGCCGTAGACCACGTACAGCTCCATCAGCGGGGTCGCGCCGAGGCCGTTGAGCAGGGCGATCACCTCGTCGCCCGGGGTCAGGTGGTGGTCGGTGAGGACGGTCTCGACCACCTCGGCAGCCAGCTCGCGGGCCGGGCGGAGCTTCTCGCGGCGGCGGCCGGGCTCGCCGTGGATGCCGACGCCGACCTCGATCTCGTCCTCGGGCAGGTCGAAGCCGGGCTTGCCCGCGGCCGGGACCGTGGCCGCGGTGAGCGCGACGGCGAAGGAGCGGGAGGCGGCGTTGACCCGCTCGCCCAGGGCGGCCACCTCGTCCAGGCCGGCCCCGCGTTCGGCCAGCGCGCCGGCCGTCTTCTCGACCAGGACGGTCGCGCCGGTGCCCCGGCGGCCGGCCGTCCAGGTGGAGTCCTCGACCGCGACGTCGTCGTTGACCAGGACGGTGCGGACCTCCAGGCCCTCCTCGGCGGCCAGTTCGGCGGCGAGCTCGAAGTTCATCACGTCGCCGGTGTAGTTCTTCACGACGAAGACCACTCCGGCGCCGTTCTCCACCGCCTTGGCGGCGGCCAGCATCTGGTCCGGGACGGGGGAGGTGAACACCTCGCCGGGGCAGGCGGCGTCCAGCATGCCGGGGCCGACGAAGCCGCCGTGCAGCGGCTCGTGGCCGGATCCGCCGCCGGAGATCAGCGCGACCTTGGGGCCGGCCGGGCGGGCGGTCCGGGTGATCACCCGGTTGGGGATGTCCACCGTCAGCTCGGGGTGGGCGGCGGCGACCCCGGCCAGGGCGTCCTCCAGGACGCTCTCCGGGGTGTTGATCAGCTTCTTCAACGCTCTTCGCTCCCTTGGACGACCTCGGTGCGGACGCAACGGCCTGGAGCCGACGCTACGCCAGACGGGGGGCGCGGGCACGGGGTGCGACACGCGCGGTTCCGATCACCCTCCCGGAGCAGCGGGACGGGGCCGTAGGGTCGCGAGCATGAGCGAACACGTGGGCATTGTTCTGGTCTCGCACAGCGCGGGGCTGGCCGCCGGGCTGCGCGAACTGCTCGGCGAACTCGCCTCGGGCGGCGTGCGGGTGGTGGCCGCGGCCGGGACGGAGGACGGCGGGCTCGGCACCAGCTACGAGCTGATCGCCGGGGCGATCGCGGAGGCGGACCTCGGGGCGGGCGTGGTCGTGCTGCCGGACCTCGGCAGCTCGGTGCTCACCGCCGTGACCGTGCTGGAGGACGAGCCGAGGCCGGGCGTGAAGCTGGTGGACGCGCCGTTCGTGGAGGGCGCGGTGGCCGCCGCCGTCACCGCCTCGACCGGGGCGGCGCTGGCCGAGGTGGCCGCAGCGGCCGAGGAGGCGTGGGCCTTCCGCAAGCTCCGGTAGGGCTACTTGGCGTCCGCGTAGCAGTCCACCACGGCCGTGCTGAGCGGGAAGCGCACCGGGGTGTCGCCGAAGACCAGCCGCCGGGCCTCGTCGGCGGCCCCGGCGACGATCGCGGCCACCTCCTCGGCCAGGTTGGCGGGGGTGTGCACGATCACCTCGTCGTGCTGGAAGAACACCAGGTGGGGGCGGTCCGCCGGGACGGCCACCGGGAGCTCGTTCAGCCGTCGGCGCAGTGCCGCCAGCAGGGCCAGCGCCCAGTCGGCGGCGCTGGCCTGGATGACGAAGTTGCGGGTGAACCGGCCCCGGGCGCGGGCGGTGCGGCCGCCGGTCTCGCCGGAGGTGCCGGCCTCGGTCAGGTCGAGGAAGGCGGCGGACGCGGGCGGGCAGACCCGGCCGAGCCGGGAGGCGACCACGCCGCCGTCCTCGCCGGTGCGGGCGGCGGCCTCGACGTAGCCCATCGCGGCGGGGTAGCGGTGGCGCAGGGTGTTCAGCAGCGGGCCGATGTCGCCGCTGGTCTGCCCGTACATGGCGCCGAGCAGGCCGAGCTTGGCCTTGTCGCGGTCCCCCTGGAAGGCCTGGGCGGCGAGTGCCTCGTACAGGTCGCCGCCGGCGGCGGTGCGGGCCAGCCCGGCGTCCCCGGAGAGCGCGGCGAGCACCCGCGGCTCCAGCTGGGCGGCGTCGGCGACCACCAGCAGCCACCCCGGATCGGCGACCACGGCGCGGCGCAGGATGCGCGGGATCTGCAGGGCGCCGCCGCCGCGGCTGGCCCAGCGGCCGGACACCACGCCGCCGACCACGTACTCGGGCCGGAACCGGCCGCCGCGGGCCCAGGCGTCCTGCCAGGCCCAGCCGTGGGCGACGTGGATCCGGGAGAGCTCCTGGTAGCGGACCAGCAGCCGGGCGGCCGGGTGGTCGATGTTCTTGAGCTCCCAGGAGCGGGTCGAGCCGAGCTGGATGCCGGCCTCGGCGAAGGCGCGCAGCACCTGGGTGTGCGAGTCGGGGTTGAACGGTTTGGCACCGAGGGCCCGGTGGAGTTCGACGGCGAGGTCGGCGAGCAGCCTGGGCTGGGTGCCGGGGACGGCGGGGCGGGGGCCGAGCAGGTCGGTGAGCAGCCGGTCGTGGACGTCGGAGCGCCAGGGCAGGCCGTCGTGGGCCATCTCGGCGGCCACCAGGGCGCCGGCCGACTCGGCGGCGACCAGCAGCCGGAAGCGCTGCCGGACGGCCGGGTCGTCGATGGCGGCGATCCGCCGCTGCTGTTCGGCGTGCACGGCGACGACGGCCTTCAACGGGTCGGCGCCGGGAGGAAGTTGGAGCCGGTCGGGGGCGAACAGAGTGTCCTGGCCGTCGTCCGCGTCGGCCAGGCCCGGTTCGGGCAGGTCGTCCGGGACGGGCAGGCCGCGCAGCCGGGACCAGGCGGCGCCGAGCGAGCGTGGCGCGCCGAAGCGGCCTTCGTGGCCCAGCAACAGGGCCTCGACCAGCCGCAGGTCGTGGCAGCGGGCGAGCCGGTCGGGCAGCCGGGGCAGCAGCGGGGCGTACCCGGAGTCGGCGGCGGCCCAGACCCAGCGGGGGCTCTCCGCGGCCTCCCGGGCGGCGACGGCGGCGGCGAGGTCCCGGACGGCCTCCGGCGGGCCGAGCGGGCCGCCGGCGTCGTCGAGCGGCTGGAGGCGGCCGCCGGGGCCGTGCGGATCGGGCACGAGGGCGGTTCTGGGGGCCACGGCGGGCGTCTCCTCTCCGGTGCGGGTCCGTTGCGGACGGTTCGACGATCGGGTGTGCGGACGGGGCGCTGGTGTGCGGCCCGCGGGTCTGCGCCGTCGACGGTAGCGGGTGGGTCTGACAACGATGCCCAGGGGTCTATGGGCACGCGGGATGACACCGCGTAGGGTCGGCGAAATGACCGAGAACCCGTTCTTCGCCGCCAGCCCGCTGGTCTACGAACTGCCTCCCTACGCCGAGATCCGGGAGGAGCACTACCTGCCCGCCTACGAGCGCGGGATGGCCGAGCAGCTGGCCGAGATCGCGGCGATCACCGACGGCGGGGCCGCGCCGACCTTCGAGAACACCCTGGTGGCCCTGGAGCGCTCCGGCGAGCTGCTGCGCCGGGTGGACGCGGTCTTCCGCAACCAGTCCTCCTCCGACACCACCGATCTGCTGGACGAGGTGGAGGCGAAGGTCAGCCCGCTGCTCGCGGCCCACCACGACGCCATCCACCTGGACCGGAAGCTGTTCGCCCGGATCGAGGCGCTGTACGCGGACCGGGCCTCCCTGGGGCTGGACCCGGAGTCGCTGCGGCTGCTGGAGCGCTGGTACACCGCGTTCGTCCGCTCCGGCGCCCGGCTGGGTGCGGCCGAGCAGGCCCGGCTGCGCGAGCTGAACGCCGAACTGGCCGCGCTGGGCACCACGTTCCAGCAGAACGTGAACGCCGCCACCCGCGCCGCCGCGCTGGTCGTGGACTCGGCCGAGGAGCTGGCCGGGCTGTCCGAGGGCGCGATCGCCGCCGCAGCGGAGAACGCCCGGGTGCTCGGCCACGAGGGCCGGTACGTGCTGAGCCTGAAGAACACCTCCACCCAGCCCGAACTGGCCCAGCTCACCGACCGTTCGGTGCGCGAGCGGCTGCTGGCCGCCTCGCTCGCCCGGGGCACCGGGGAGAACGGCCCGCTGGCGATCCGGCTGGCCGAGCTGCGCGCCGAGCGTGCCGTCCTGCTGGGCTACCCGAGCCACGCCGCGTACGTGGTGGCGGACGAGACGGCCGGCACCGTCGAGGCGGTGTCCGGGCTGCTGGCCCGGCTGGTGGAGCCGGCCGTGGCGAACGCCCGCCGGGAGGCCGACGAGCTGGCCAAGGTGGCGGCCGCGGACGGCATCGGGGAGCTCGCCGCGCACGACTGGGCGTACTACTCGGAGAAGGTCCGGCAGGCCTCGTACCAGGTGGACGCGGCGGCGCTGCGCCCGTACTTCGAGCTGGAGCGGGTGCTGAAGGACGGCGTGTTCTTCGCCGCGGGGCTCGCCTACGGGCTGGGCTTCACCGAGCGGCCGGAGCTGACGGCCCACCACCCGGACGCCCGGGTCTTCGAGGTGTTCGAGGAGGACGGCACCCCGCTGGGCCTGTTCATCGGCGACTTCCACGCCCGGGCGTCCAAGCGCGGCGGCGCCTGGATGGACGAGCTGGTGAGCCAGGCCGGGCTGACCGGGCGGCGGCCGGTGGTGCTGAACAACCTCAACGTCCCGCGCCCGGCGCCGGGCGAGCCGGCGCTGCTGAGCTGGGACGAGGTGCGCACCATGTTCCACGAGTTCGGGCACGCGCTGCACGGGCTGTTCTCGGACGTGCGGTACCCGCTGTTCGCGGGCACCGCGGTGCCGCGGGACTTCGTGGAGTTCCCCTCGCAGGTCAACGAGATGTGGATGGTCCGGCCGGAGGTGCTGGCCAACTACGCCCGCCACCACGAGACCGGGGAGCCGCTGCCGGCCGAGCTGGTCGAGCGGATGACCGCGGCCGAGGGCTTCGGGCAGGGCTTCCGGACGGTGGAGTACCTGGCGGCGACGCTTCTGGACTGGGCCTGGCACACCCTGCCGGAGGGCCACCGGGTCGAGGACGCCGAGGAGTTCGAGGCGCGGGCGCTGGCGGAGGCCGGGATCGTCGTCCCGGCGATCCCGCCGCGCTACCGCACGCCGTACTTCCAGCACGTCTTCTCCAGCGGTTACAGCGCCGGGTACTACGCGTACATCTGGTCGGAGGTGCTGGACGCGGACACCGTGCGGTGGTTCGAGACCAACGGGCGCTCAGTGCGGGACAGCGGCGAGCTGTTCCGGCGCGAGCTGCTGGCGCGCGGGTTCAGCCGGGACCCGCTGGAGTCCTTCCGCGCGGTGGTCGGGCGGGCGCCGGAGACCGCGCCGCTGCTGGAGCGCCGCGGGCTGGCCTGATCGTCAGCGCGGTGCGAGGACGACCGTCACCGGGGTGCCGGGGCGGGTGTGCGGGAGTCGGACCGTCACGGTTCCCGCGCGCCCGTCCGTGGGCTGCTCGACCTCGACCCGGGCGCCGGCGGGGGAGACGGTGACCCGGGCGCCGCGGGGGAACCCCGCGGGCGGCAGGACGAGTTCGCTGGCGCGGCCGCTGCCGTCGGCGGTCCAGCGGACGGTGGTGTCGCCGGTGGTCTTCCCAGGGCTGTTCCCGCCGCCGCTCCCGGCATCGCTCGCGGTGCGGACGCCGGTCCCGGCGACGGCCACCGGGTACGGGCCGAAGGCGGGCTCGTCGCCGGGAGCGGGGTGCCCGGCGGGGTCGAGCGCGCAGTAGCCGCCGGTGCCGCGGCACCAGTACCACATGGTCCAGCCCTCGGCGAAGCCGTCCATCGCGGCGACCTGGCCGCGGACCAGCCGGGTGTTGCCCGGGGTGCGGGAGTTCGGCGGGCCCCACTCGCCGACCAGGACGGGCAGCCGGTGGGCGGCGGGGTAGCCGGTGATCGCGGCGGTGTACCGCTGGAGGAAGCCGTCCGAGGGGTCCCAGTCGGCGCCGTTCTCCACCGCGGTGTCGTAGAAGTGCGGGGCGTAGCCGAGCCGGGGCGCGCCCGGGCGGGGGTCGGTGAAGCCGGGCAGCTGCGTCGGTACGCCCTGGCCGACCAGGACCGTCGGTTCGACGAACAGCCAGGCACGGGAGTCGGCCCGGCGCACGGCGGTGATCAGGCGGCGGTACATGTCGGCGAGCCGGCCCTGTTCCAGCGCGGCGGAGGCGGCGGCGAGCACGGTCGGGTCGCTCGGGTCGCCGTCCACCGGGCCGAACGGCTCGTTGAACAGGTCGTAGCCCAACAGGCAGCGGTGACCGCGCAGTTCGCGGGCGAGCCGGGTGTAGAAGTCGGCCTGCCAGACGCGCAGGTCGGGGTCGTCGTAGAGGTGGCGGAAGGCGGCCTGGACGGCCGGCTGGAAGTAGCCGGCGAACCAGTCGTCCGGGTCGGGGGTGAAGGGCAGCCCGTCGTCGCGGGTGGCCCAGACCGGGATGCCGTTGGTGCCGCCGCCGAACTCCGGTCCGTAGACGTCCTGGTGGAAGTCGACCAGCACGAGCAGGCCCAGGCGGTCGGCCCGGTCCAGGAGTTGCTGGATCCGGTGCAGCTCGGTGGGGTCGAGCCGGCCGCGATCGGGTTCCAGCCTGGTCCAGGAGACCGGCAGCCGGATCAGGGTGAAGCCCTGGGCGGCGATCGGGTCGAGGTCGGCGGGCGTGGCCTCGGCGTACTTGTCCAGGTTGAAGCCGCGCAGTCCGAGCCGGCGGCCCTGGGCGTCGGTGAGGGCGGTGCGGCCGTCCGGGCCGGTGGCCGTCCCGGTGGGGAAGCGGGCCGGGTGCCCGCCGCCGGGGGCCGCGGCGGAGGCCGGGGCGGGCGCGGCGGTCAGGGCGGCGGTGACGGCGAGCAGCAGGGCGACGGCGGTGCGGCGCAGGCGCATCGGGGACCTCGCACGGCGGGGGTGGGGCCCCGATGATGCCCGGGCCGCCGGGGGCGGCACAAGGGTCGTGCGCACCGGGCTCGTGCACCCGGGCGTCGTGCACCCGGCGTCGTGCACCCGAGGGGAGTTCGGCCTGCGGGGAGTCGGCCCGGAGGGGACGGCCCGCGAGCGGTCGGCCTGCGAGCGGTCGCCCTGGGGGTCAGTCCGCTTCGGGGCTCGGCGGTTCGGCCGGGGCGGCGGGCAGGACGGCGGTCGGCAGGTCCGCGGCGGCGGCCAGGCGCCCCCAGAGCAGGTCGGCCAGGGCCTGCACCATGCGGGTGCGCGAGCAGGGTCTGGTCTCCAGCCACCAGTCGCCGGCGGCCAGCACCATGCCGGTGATGCCCCGGCCCCAGGCCTCGGCGAGCAGGTCGCGGTCGGCGCCGAGGTCGACCTGGCTCTGCACGGCGCGGGTGATCTCCTCGGCGATCTGCCGCAGGGCGGGGGCGAGGGCGTTGCCGGCGCCGCTCGGGTCGCCCGGCTCGGGGTGGGTGAGCAGCCGGTAGACCTGGGGGCGTGCCTCGATCCCGGCGAGGTAGGTGTCCAGGACGTGTTCGACCCGGTCGCGGCGTTCTAGCGGCTCGGCCAGGGCGGCCCGGACGGCGGCCAGCAGGCCGCTGGTGTGGCGTGCGGTCAGGGCCCTGATCAGGCCGTTCCGGTCGCCGAAGTGCCGGTAGAGGATCGGCTTGGTGATGCCGGCCTCGGCGGCGATGGCGTTCATGCTGGCGCTCGGCCCCTCGCGCTGGATGACCCGGTCGGCGGCGTTGAGCAGCTGCTCGCGGCGGGGCTCTCGGGACATGCGCTGCTCCTCGGGATTCTGGGGCGGCCTGGGCGTTGACACCGGTTACCAATCAGTAGCAGACTCCGACGATGTTACCCCGGGTAACACCCCGGTGGGTCGTATCCCTGCGTCGTACACCTTCTGCGGAGGCAGCACCATGAGCAGCACGTTCTCGCTGGACCCGGGCGCGGACCAGCTCGCCGTACGCGACTGGCTGCACGGCTTCGCCGCCGACGTGATCCGCCCCGCCGCGGCGGAGTGGGACGAGCGCGAGGAGACCCCCTGGCCGATCATCCAGGAGGCCGCCAAGCTGGGCATCTACTCGCTCGACTTCTACGCCCAGCAGTACTTCGACCCCTCCGGTGTCGGCATCCCGATAGCCATGGAGGAGCTGTTCTGGGGCGACGCGGGCATCGGGCTGTCCATCGTCGGCACCACGCTGGCCGCCGTCGCGGTGCTCGCCAACGGCACCGACGAGCAGATCGGCACCTGGACCCCGCAGATGTTCGGCACCCCGGACGACGTCAAGGTGGCCGCCTTCTGCTCCTCCGAGCCGGACGCGGGCTCGGACGTGGGCGCGCTGCGCACCCGGGCGGTCTACGACGAGGCCAAGGACGAGTGGGTGCTGAACGGCACCAAGACCTGGGCCACCAACGGCGGGATCGCCGCCGTGCACGTGGTGGTCGCCAGCGTCGACCCGGAGCTGGGCACCCGCGGGCACGCCTCGTTCGTCGTCCCGCCGGGCACCCCGGGGCTGAGCCAGGGCCAGAAGTTCAAGAAGCACGGCATCCGCGCCTCGCACACCGCCGAGGTGGTGCTCGACGGCGTCCGGGTGCCCGGCAGCTGCCTGCTCGGCGGCAAGGAGAAGCTGGACGAGCGGCTGGCCCGGGCCCGCGAGGGCGCCAAGCGCGCGGGCGGCAAGGGCAACGCGGCGATGGCCACCTTCGAGGCCTCCCGCCCGGCGGTCGGGGCGCAGGCGATCGGCATCGCGCGGGCCGCGTACGAGGTGGCGCTGGACTACGCCAGGACCCGGGAGCAGTTCGGCCGTCCGATCATCGACAACCAGGGCGTGGCCTTCCAGCTCGCCGACATGAAGACCCGGATCGACGCGGCCCGGCTGCTGGTGTGGCGGGCGTCCTGGATGGCGGTCAACAACCAGCCGTTCACCTCGGCGGAGGGCTCGATGTCCAAGCTGTACGCGGGCGAGACGGCCAAGTTCGTCACCGCGCAGGCGATGCAGATCCTCGGCGGCAACGGCTTCACCCGGGAGTACCCGGTGGAGCGGATGCACCGGGACAGCGCGATCTACTCGATCTTCGAGGGGACCAGCGAGATCCAGCGGCTGGTCATTGCGCGGGCGATCTCGGGGATGCCGATCCGGTAGCCGGGGCCGGTCCCGGGGGGCCGTCCTACCGGGCGGCCCAGAAGGTGAGACCGGCGGTGAGGGCGCCCACCACCGCGCCGACGATCGTCTGTGCGGTGGTGTGGTCCCGCAGCACCACCCGGGACCAGCCGATCACCGCGACCAGCGGGTAGAGCAGCAGCCACCCCGGGCCGAGCGCGATGCCCAGGCAGGCCACCGCGCCACTGGCGACGGCGGTGTGCACGGAGACCTTCCACCAGACGGTGATCACCAGGATCGGGACCAGCGAGGCGAACATCGCCGCCACCATCGCGGTGAGGTCGCGCGGGGCGTGGGCCCAGATCATCACCGCGAAGCTGACCGCGACCGAGCCCATGATGAACGGGATGACGGTCAACCGGCGCCGGCGGTGGCCGACGTGGCGGTCCTCCAGGGTGCCCTTGCGGATGCCGCGCTGGATGAACAGGGTCGGGATGACGGCTGCGAACAGCGCCGCGAAAGCGGCCCAGCCGAGGCCGGGCCAGCCGTAGCGCAGGCCGCCGATCAGCAGGCAGACCGCGATGATCACGTTCTTCGGCTCGACGCCGTCGGTGACCCGGCGGGCCCAGATCGTCCGGCTGGTGGGGGCGGTCGTGGCCTCGGTGGTCATCGGGGTGCGTGCTCCGGGTCGGGAAGGACGGTCGGCGGCTGGGTGGTTGGGCGGTCGGTGCGCTGGTGCGCTGGTGCGCCGGTTCGCTGGTCGGATGATCGTACGTGAGCCGCCGGCGCCGCCGCTCCTCCGCGCCCGGACACCGGCGGAGCCGCGGCGCGCCCGTCAGAACCTCGGCGCGCCCGTCAGAACCGCGGCGGGCGGCCGTCCAGGAAGGCGGCCAGTCCCTCGTGCACGTCCGAGGCCTCCCGGGAGCGCCGCTCCCAGGGCGCCAGTGCCTCGGCGGCCCGCTCCGACGGGACGGCCAGCGCGGCCTTGACCGCGCCGATCGTCTGGGTCGAGCGACTGGTCAGCAGCCGGGCGAACTCCAGGGCGGCGGCGTCCAGTTCGGCGTCCGGCAGGACCCGCTCCGCGAGGCCCAGCGGCAGCGCGTCCCGGCCGCTCACCAACTCGCCGGAGAACAGCAGGTACTTGGCCCGGGCCGGGCCGACCAGCCGGGCCAGGCGCAGGGTCGGCACCGCCGGGTAGACCACGCCGAGCTTGGCCGGGGTGATCCCCAGCCGCGCGTCCTCCGCGACGAAGCGCAGGTCGCAGGCGACGGCCAGCTGGCAGCCACCGCCCACGCAGGCACCGTGCACCACGGCGAGGGTCGGGTGCGGGAAGGCCGCGAGCGCCTCCTCGGCGGCCAGGTTGACCGCGTGGTAGGCGTCCGCGCGCTGCGGATCGCCGTACACCTCGGCGAGTTCGGTGATGTCCGCGCCCGCGCTGAAGGTGTTCCCGGCGCCGGTCAGCAGCAGGGCGCGCACGTCCCCCTGCTCGGCCAGCTGGTCCAGGACCTTGGGCAGCGCCTGCCAGATCGCCAGGGTCACCGCGTTGCGGCGGTGCGGTCGGGCGAACTCCAGGACCGCGACGCCGTCCTCGCCGACGTAGGCGTTGAGGCCCTCGGCCTGTACGGGCAGGGCGGAGCGGTCCCGCGTGAGCAGCGGCTGGTCCATGCGCACCTCCGGTCGGTCTGGTGCGCCCACTCTCTCAGGCCCGGTCGGTGCAGTAGTCCCCGAGGCCGTGCTCGACGGAGGCGAAGGCGCGGCGGGCCTCCTCCAGTGCGGCGGGCAGCGCGGCGTCCGCGCGCTCGCCGGCCAGCATCCGGCGGTGGTTGCCGCCGATCAGGGCCAGCCGGACGGCCAGCAGCTGGGCGGCGGCGATCCGGGCGGTCAGCTCGTCGTGGGCCGGGTCCTGGGCGCACAGCTCCTCGGCCAGCAGGATCTGGGCCTGCTGGCCGAAGCCCGCGGTGGCCCGCGAGCTCAGTGCCGGCGTGGCGTGGACCAGCCGGATCACGTCCAGCACGACCTGGTCGTCGTTCAGGCCGGTGGCCGGGTCCTTGCGCTCCAGCGCGGCCAGGAAGTCCTCGCGCAGCGCCGCGACCGCGGAGGTGCCCGGCGCGCGGTCGCGCACCGCCCGGGCCGGTTCGTCGAGGTGCTGCTCCATGGGCCCCATGACCAGGTCTTCCTTGGTCGGGAAGTAGTTGAAGACGGTCATCTTGGACACCTCGGCGGCGGCCGCGATCTCGGCCACCGAGACCTGGTCGAAGCCCCGCTCGGCGAACAGGCCGATGGCCGCGCGGAAGATCCGGATGCCGGTCTGGATCTTCTTGCGCTCGCGCAGCGGGAGTGCGTCGAGGTCGCGGTCGGGGCCGAGGTCCAAGCCGTGGTGGGTCGCCATGGGGGGACTGTACCAGGATCAAACGTTGACCAGACCGAAAGCTTGGACGAGATGAAGAATTGACCCAGTCCAATAATGCTGCCATGGTGGGTGCCGAGCCCGCCGGACCGCACCGGCCCGGGCCAACTCCACTGACTCCGGGGGGACTTCCCGATGGCATCCGCTGCCCGCACACCCGCCGCACAGACCTCCGCCGCACAGATCTCCGCCGCACAGACCTCCGCCGCGCGGACTTCCGCCGCGCGGTCACCTGCTGGCCGGACGGCGCCCGAGCGGGACGGAACCGTGCTGATGACGGCCGCCCGGCGGAAGCTCGGCATGCTGCTCTGCCTGCTGACGATCGTGCTGGCCGTGCTCGACTCCAACATCGTCTCGGCCGCCACCGTGCCGATCGTCCGCGACCTCGACCCGGTGCACGGCGTCGACCGGTTGCCCTGGCTGGTCAGCGCCTTCTCCCTGGCCGCCACCGCGCTGCTCCCGCTCTACGGCAAGCTCTGCGACGTGTACGGCGCCAAGCGCGTCCTGCTCGGCGCGGTCGGCAGCTTCCTGCTCGGCTCGGCGCTGTGCGGCGCCGCGCAGTCGATGGGCGAGCTGATCGCCTTCCGCGCCGTCCAGGGCCTCGGCGGCGGCGGGCTGATGAGCGTGACCATGGTCGTGATGGCCCAGCTCCAGGACCCGGAGGAGCGCAGCAGCGGCAAGGGCGGCGCGATGGGCGGGATCGTCGCGGGCCTCGGCATGGCGATCGGCCCGCTGGTCGGGGCGCTGTTCACCGATCACCTCGGCTGGCGCTGGATCTTCTACGTCAACCTGCCGTTCGGGCTGCTCGTGCTGGCCGGCTTCGCCCTGGCGCTCAAGCTGCCGCAGACCGCCGAGCGGCGCGGCCTGGACTTCCTCGGCGCCACTCTGGCAGCCGCGTTCGCCACCGGGCTGCTGCTGGTCACCGAGTGGGGCGGCAAGGACTACGGCTGGACCTCCCCGGTGATCCTCGGCGCGGCCGGCGCCACCCTGGCCGCGCTCGGGCTCTTCCTGTGGCGCCAGGCCACCGCCGCCGAGCCGGTGCTGCCGCTCTCGCTGTTCCGGATCCCGGTGGTGCGGATCGGCTTCGCCGTCCAGGGCCTGGTCGGGATGGGCATGATGGGCGCGATCGTCTACGTGATGATCTACCTGCAGGTCGCCCGGGGGATCGCCCCGACGACGGCCAGCCTCTACCTGATGCCGATGGCGGCCGGCATGACCGGGGCCGGACTGCTGGCCACCCGGTTGCTCTCCCGCGGGCACCGGGCGCGCACCTTCCTGGCGGCCGGCGCGGGCTGCTCCGTGCTCGCGCTGGGGCTGCTCGGGCTCACCGGGCCGGACACCCCGCTCTGGGCGGTGGGCGGCGAACTCGCCCTGCTCGGCGCCGGGTTCGGTCAGCTGATCGGGCAGCTGATCACCCTGGTGCAGGACACCGCCCCGCGACACCAGCTCGGCGTCGCCACCACCGGGATCAGGTTCTTCCAGACCCTCGGCAACGCCCTCGGGGCGGCGGTGTTCGGCACCGTGCTGTCCCGGGTGTTCGAGGCCGGCCAGCCCGGTCGGACGCTCGGTGCGGTACGGACGGCGACCGGCCCGGCGCGGGAGCAGGTGGTGCGGAGCTTCACGGACGCCGTGGACGTGGTCTTCCTGTCGGCGGGCGGGGTGATGGTCCTGGTGCTGCTGCTGGCGCTGCGGCTGCGCTCGGTGGAGACGGCGGGGGCCGGGGCGGGAGCCTCGGCGGAGGAGCCGGTGCCGGCGGCCTGAGCGAGCGGTCGGCGAAACGGATTCGCGCGAAACGGATAGGGCGAAACGGATTCGGCGAAAGAGGTACGGCGAAAACGGGGTGCGACGAAAACGGGGTGCGACGGGGCGGGGCCCGGTGGACTGCGGGGGAGTCCACCGGGCCCCGCTCGTCGGGCGCCGGGAACCCGGCCGGTCAGGCCCGGGCGGCGGCCCACTCCGAGGCCAGGATCGCCCAGATCTCCTTGTCGTGGCGGACACCGTTGTGCAGGATCCACTCGCGCAGCACGCCGTCCCGCCGCATGCCGACCCGCTCGGCCACGGCCCGGCTGCGGGCGTTGACGGCCGAGCACCACCACTCGGCGCGGTGCATGCCACGGGTGGTGAAGGCGTAGTCGAGCAACAGCCGGACGGCGGCGGTGATCAGCCCGCTGCCCTCGCCGGCCGGCTCGGTCCAGGCGCCGATCTCGCAGTTGCCGGTCTTGGTGTCGAAGTGCACGAACATCACGCCGCCGACCAGCGTGCCGTCCAGCCAGATGCCGAAGATCCGGCCGGAATCGGTGGCCTGGCGGTCGGCGTAGCGCTGCAGGGTGGCGCGGGCCGAGTCCAGGTCGGTGGAGAAGGTGGCCCACGGGATCCACGGGTCGGTGTGGGCCCGGGCGCGGTCGATGTGGGCCAGGAACTCGGGGGCCTGCCAGGGTTCGAGGGGGCGCAGTTCGGCGTTCTCGGCGAGGGGGACGGAAAACACGGGCGGCCTTTCACGGGTGGTGCGGCGGGCTGTCGGGATCATTCATAACAAACGTTTGGTATGTACGATAGCTCCCATGACGCCGCCCCGTGGAGACCATGACGCCCGCCGTTCGGAAGTCTCCGAGGGGGTGTGGCGAGTGCTCTCCACCCGGGGCTTCGAGGGGCTCACGCTGCGCGCGGTGGCAGCCGAACTGGGGGCCTCCACTGGGCTGTTGACCCACTACTTCCCGAACAAGCGGGCGCTGCTGAGCCACGCCCTGGAGGAGCTCGACCGGCGCTCCGCCGCCCGGCCCCGGCGGCTGGCGCCCGTCGACGGCACCCCGCCGCCCGCCGGGCTGGCCCGGCTGCGGGCCGCACTGCTCGACGTCCTGCCGCTGGACGAGGCGACCGAGGCCGGAAACCGGATCTGGGTCAGTTCCTGGGACGTCGCCCTGGCCGACCCGGAGCTGGCGGCCGCGCACGCGGGGCGCTACGCCCGCTCGCGGGTGGCGCTCACGGCGCACGTGGCGGACGCCCAGCGGCTCGGCGAGCTCCCGGCCGAGGCGGATCCCGCCGGGCTCGCGGCGGGGGCCCAGGCCTTCGTGCTGGGACTGGTGGTGCAGTCGCTGTTCGCCCCGGCGGAGTTCCCGGCCGAGCGTCAGATCGCGCTGCTCGACGCCTACCTGGCGGGGCTGGTCGCTTAGGGCCCGTCCGACGCGTCCGGCCCGTCCGACGCGTCCGGCCCGTCCGACGCGTCCGACCTGGTTCGACGCGTCCGGCGGATCGGGCGGGGCGCCCGCCCGGGGCGTTGGCTGTCCGGCTGTCCGACTTTTTCCGGATATCGCCGACGGCCGGTCCGGCCGGGGCTGTTTCGGTCAGGGGTGGGGATCCGCCCGGAATTCCGGTTTTCCCGATCGGCCGGCCTTTCGCAGCGGCCACGACACGCATTGTCACGGGTTATGCGCGGTGAGTGCAGGATTACCCGGAGGTCCGAAGCGCGCACGGAAAGTGTTCACGGGTGCGTGGCCTGCGGAATTGCAGGGTGGCGCCCCCAGCAGGATTCGAACCTGCGACCTACCGCTTAGAAGGCGGGTGCTCTATCCGCTGAGCTATGGGGGCGGGACGGGCGCCGCCCTGGCGGGCGTGACCGTGGCCGGGATCGGGCGACGAGCGCTGGGGGCGCGCGTTGTCCGGCCCCGTACCTGAGGGGTGGGGGTGGGGGTTGTGGGCCCTCGCCCTGTCGGGGACAGGATAAGGGTGTCCAGTTCCTGGGCCGGGTGTGACGACACCGTCGTTGGTGTGTCGGTTCGGTGGAGCGGTCCGATAATCGCAGGTGAAGACCGTGCGTGCAGCGGTCTGGGACAGTTCCGGGCCGGACGTTGTGCAGTCGTTACGGGGCTGCCTCCTCAGCCGTTATGGATTCGACACGGAGAATGTCCCGCCAACGGTGCGGGTGGGGGGTCCTATTCCGGCTTGCTCCGGTCGGATGACGTGCGCGGACGGCTCCCGGCGGGCCTGCGGTCGCGCCCCTGCGGCGGTCGCGATCTGCCGGTTTGTTGTCATGAGCGCGAAGAAGTGTCGGTGTGGAGGTGCACGAAGGCCGAAATTCACCCCTGCGAGTGACGGCTCTTTTTCACCCTGCCGATCGGCCTAGGAGTTGTCCACACGATTTCGGAACCCGGTGGCCGGGATTTCCTTCCGGGTGCACTCTCAACTCGCACCGCTCGATTCCGTACGGTGCATCGGCGAGAACGGAGAGTGCGCCATGAGCGAGACGTATGTGACGGTGATCGGCAATGTCGCGACCGAGGTGAGCTACGGGGAAACCTCCGGCGGGGTGCCGATGGCGAACTTCCGGCTCGGCGTCACCGAGCGGCGGTACGACCGCGAGCGGGCCTGCTGGGTGGACGGCGAGGCGCAGTGGCTGAGGGTGACGGCCTGGCGGGCGCTCGCGGTCAACCTGATCGGCTCGCTGTCCAAGGGTGATCCGGTGCTGGTGACGGGCCGGCTCCGGGTGCACGAGTGGACGGACGGAGAGGTGAAGCACAGCCGGGCCGAGATCAACGCCCGGTCGGTCGGGCACGATCTCACTCGCGGCACGGCGGCGTTCCGGTGGGCGGCGGGGGTGCGCGGGCAGCCGTCGGCGGCGGCCGGGGGCGCCGGGGCGGACGGCGGGGGCGAGCCGGTGCCCGGCTGGATCGTCAACGCGCTGGAGTCGCGCCGGGCCTCGGCGGTGGCCGCGGCGCCCCGTTCGCCCGAGTCGCCGACCGGTGTGCGAGAGGTGACGGAGCAGCAGGAGGCCGTGTCCGAAGGGCAGCGGGGAGGTGAAGAGCGGGCGACGCGGAGCTGATCGGTCGGCGACCTTCCCTGTCGACAAATATGTTGATCGAGAAGGCGGTTGTACCCGCACGCGCAATCTCGACCGGATAACGGAAAGTCATGAGGAGATTCTGGCAGGACGTCAGCTTGTGTGGATCCCGAGGGGGTTGATAACGATACAGACACGGTATCGTCCTGATTTCGCATGGGGGTTTCGAGACCTCTGAGGCTCAATAGGATTCGTCTGGTTCATACCGCAGCAGTGCCACAGGGGGCACGCGCGGCACGGCAAGTCGGCGGGCTGCCCACTCGGCGCGGCCCGCTCCGGAGGGATCCCAGATGTTCAAGAGGCAGGGGCGGAGTCTGTCCCGCATAACCACTGTCATGCTCACGACCAGTCTGGCGCTGGGTGGAGGGCTGTTCGCGGCCGGTGCGGCGACCGCGGCGGACACCCCGGCCTCGGGCGTGACCAAGGCCGTGATCCAGAGGGGCATGGTGGCCGAGAAGGTCGATGTCGCGGGCAAGGGCACCGTCGACGCCGGTCTCTTCACCCTCAAGACGAGCGACGGCGGTCTGCTGCAGACCTACTGCATCGACTTCGACAACCCGGTGTACCTCGACAGCGGTGCGCAGTACCACGAGGCGGACTGGGCGGCGAGCTCCCTCGGTGCCAACGCCAAGGCCCCCATGATCCGGTGGATCCTGGACAACTCCTACCCGCACGTCAACCTGACGGCGCTGGCCGCGGCCATCAAGGTCGACGGCCTGACCGCCGAGGACGCCGCCGCCGGTACCCAGGCCGCGATCTGGAAGTTCTCGGACAACAAGGACGTGACCCTGCACAAGTCGAACGCCACCAAGCTGCGCGACTACCTGATCAGCGACGCCAACAAGGGCATCGCCGCCGAGCCGAAGCCCTCGCTGACCCTGACCCCGGACTCCGTCTCCGGCAAGTCCGGCGGCAAGATCGGCCCGTTCACCCTCAACTCCAGCGCCGCCGAGGTGAAGCTGTCCGTCGCCGGCCCCGCCGCCGACAAGGCCAAGCTGGTGGACAAGGACGGCAAGCCGGTCGGCGCCACCCTGACCGGTCCGATCGCCAAGGACACCCAGCTGTTCCTGGACGTGCCCGGCGGCACCCCGGACGGTGCGGTCACCCTCAACGCGAACGCCTCGACCGTCGTGCCCAGCGGCCGGGTCTTCATGACCGACGTGGACGCCGACGGCAACCACAGCCAGACCATGATCCTGGCCAGCTCCGACAAGCTCAGCGTCAACGCCGCCGCCAAGGTCACCTGGAAGCAGGGCAAGGGCGCGCTGGTCGAGAGCAGCGCCAAGGTCGAGTGCGCCAAGAACGGCGTGACCGTCTCCGTCACCAACAGCGGTGACGAGGCCGCCACCGTCACGGTCGACAAGCAGCAGGTGACCGTGCAGCCCGGCAAGACCGAGAGCGTGCTCGTCAAGGTCGCCGAGAAGGCGAAGTACGACATCAAGGTCTCCGGCCCGAACGGCTACACCAACGAGTTCACCGGCGTGCTGGACTGCAAGGTCGGCGTGACCCCGAGCTCGGCCCCGACCACCCCGGCCGCCACCGGCACCGCCACCGCCACCCCCTCGGGCACCCCGAGCACCGGTGCCGCCCAGCCGGCCCCGTCGACCACCAGCGCCGCCCCCGGCACCGGTGGCCTGGCCCAGACCGGTGCCAACAGCAACACCCCGCTGCTGGCCGGCATCGCGGGCGCCCTGGTCGTCGCCGGTGGCGCTGCGGTCTTCTTCCTGCGTCGCCGCGGCCGCCACGGTGGCAACGCCGCCTGAACCGGTAGCACCCACTAGCGGCACCGACTGATGCCGCTCGGCCACGGCCCGGCTCCCCCGCACCCGCTGCGGGAGAGCCGGGCCGTCGGCGTTCCGGCAGACGGGCGGGGCTCACCGGCGGGGGCTCACCGGCGGGAACGGACCGGCGGCGAACCGGCCGTGCGCGCGTCCGTCGTCGTCCGGCCGGCCCCCGTGGGGCCACCCGGGCGGTTCGGGGCTCCCGGCCGGGTGCGGCACAATGGAAGGCTGCAAGCCGAATTACTCCCGACGACGCCGGAGCGATCTCACGTGGCGGAATACATCTACACGATGCGCAAGGTGCGCAAGGCTCACGGAGACAAGGTCATCCTTGACGACGTGACGCTCAGCTTCCTCCCCGGAGCGAAGATCGGCGTCGTGGGCCCCAACGGTGCCGGTAAGTCGACCGTGCTGAAGATGATGGCCGGCCTGGAGCAGCCCTCCAACGGCGACGCCTTCCTCTCGCCCGGCTTCACCGTCGGCATGCTCCTCCAGGAGCCGCCGCTGGACGAGTCCAAGACCGTCCTGGAGAACGTCGAGGACGGCGTCAAGGAGATCAAGGGGAAGCTCAACCGCTTCAACGAGATCGCCGAGCTGATGGCGACCGACTACTCGGACGCCCTGCTGGAGGAGATGGGCAAGCTCCAGGAGGACCTCGACCACGCCGAGGCCTGGGACCTGGACGCCCAGCTGGAGCAGGCCATGGACGCCCTGGGCTGCCCGCCCGGCGACTGGCCGGTCACCAAGCTCTCCGGTGGCGAGAAGCGCCGCGTCGCGCTCTGCAAGCTGCTGCTGGAGGCCCCCGACCTGCTGCTGCTCGACGAGCCCACCAACCACCTGGACGCCGAGTCGGTGAACTGGCTGGAGCAGCACCTGGAGAAGTACAAGGGCACCGTCGTGGCCGTCACCCACGACCGGTACTTCCTGGACAACGTCGCCGAGTGGATCCTGGAGCTCGACCGCGGCCGCGCCTACCCGTACGAGGGCAACTACTCCACCTACCTGGAGACCAAGCAGTCCCGTCTCAAGGTCGAGGGCCAGAAGGACGCCAAGCGCGCCAAGCGGCTCAAGGAGGAGCTGGAGTGGGTCCGCTCCAACGCCAAGGGCCGCCAGGCGAAGTCCAAGGCCCGCCTCGCCCGTTACGAGGAGATGGCGGCCGAGGCCGACAAGATGCGGAAGCTGGACTTCGAGGAGATCCAGATCCCGCCGGGCCCGCGCCTGGGCAACGTCGTCATCGAGGTCGAGAACCTCAACAAGGCCTTCGGCGAGAAGGTCCTGATCGACGACCTGAGCTTCACCCTGCCGCGCAACGGCATCGTCGGCATCATCGGCCCGAACGGCGCCGGCAAGACCACCCTGTTCAAGATGCTCCAGGACCTGGAGACCCCGGACAGCGGCACGGTCAAGGTCGGCGAGACCGTCAAGATCAGCTACGTCGACCAGACCCGCTCCAACATCGACCCGAAGAAGACCCTCTGGGAGGTCGTCTCCGACGGTCTGGACTGGATCAACGTCGGCCAGGTCGAGATGCCGTCCCGCGCCTACGTGTCCGCCTTCGGCTTCAAGGGCCCGGACCAGCAGAAGCCGGCCGGCGTGCTCTCCGGCGGTGAGCGCAACCGCCTGAACCTGGCGCTCACCCTCAAGCAGGGCGGCAACCTGCTGCTCCTCGACGAGCCCACCAACGACCTCGACGTCGAGACGCTCTCCTCGCTGGAGAACGCCCTGCTGGAGTTCCCCGGCTGCGCCGTGGTCATCTCCCACGACCGCTGGTTCCTGGACCGAGTGGCCACCCACATCCTCGCCTACGAGGGTGACAGCAAGTGGTTCTGGTTCGAGGGCAACTTCGAGTCGTACGAGAAGAACAAGATCGAGCGACTGGGCGCCGACGCCGCCCGTCCGCACCGGGCCACCTACAAGAAGCTGACCCGAGGCTGACATCCAGCTGTCACGACGGCCCGGCAGACTGCCCTCCGGGGCGGCCTGCCGGGCCGCGGCCAGCCGTCACCCCCGGCCGTCGCCGAGAAGGCGTCGGCGGGCGACCGGACACCGAGGAGAACACCCGTGGCTCGCCACATCTACGCCTGCCCGCTGCGCTGGTCCGACATGGACGCCTTCGGACACGTCAACAACGTGGTCTTCCTGCGCTACCTGGAGGAGGCCCGGATCGACTTCATGTTCACCCAGGCCGCCGAGGCCGGCGCCGGGGAGTTCGCGGGCGGCTCGGTGGTGGCCCGCCACGAGATCGACTACAAGCGCCCGCTGGTGCACCGGCCGGAGCCGGTCACCGTCGAGACCCGGGTGACGCACATCGGCAGCGCCTCGCTGACCGTCTCCTACGACATCAAGGACGTCCACCCGGACGGCTCCGAGACGGTGTACGTCCGGGCCTCCACCGTGGTCGTGCCCTACGACCTGGCCGAGGGCCGGCCGCGCCGGATCTCGCCGGTGGAGCGGGAGTTCCTCTCCCGGTTCATGGACGAGGCCCCGGCCGTCGCGGCAGTCTGAAAGTCCCAGGAAGTCCCAGGACCCCGAACCGATTGAGCTGAGCCGCGTTGACCGTCACCGCCCGCCTCGTCCTGACCGACACCGGTGAGGCCGCCGACCTCTCCGCCTTCCTGCTGCGCCTGCTGCGCTTCGACAAGGCGGCGGCCGTGCGGCTGCAGGCGGTCGGTCCGGCCGGGGAGGACGGCGTGCTGGCCGTCTTCGGGCGCCTGCCGCTGGGCGGCTCGGGAGCGCTGGCGCTCCGCACCGCCCGGCTGAGCGGCCTGGACGAGCCGGTCGACCTGACCGTCTCGGCGGGGCAGTTGCTGGACGGCGTGGACGCCGAGGCGGGCGCCGTCGCACTGCCCGGGCCGGTCACCGGCCCGGCCTGGGCCGGGCTGCTGCCGCCGCGGGCGGGCTGGCGGCCGGTCGGCGCCCCGCCGGTGGCCGAGGTGTACCCGGAACTGATGGCCGGGGTGCGGGAGTTCCGCGAGCGCTGCGAGGCCGTCCCGGCGCACCACCGCACCCGCGCGGTGCTGGACCAGCTGGCGGACGAGATCTGGTCCCGGCCGGTCGGGGTGCTGCCGCAGCTGCCGCTGCGCGCGGTGCACGCCGCGTACGTGATCGGCTTCCTGAAGCCCGGCGCCCCGCTCTCGGTGCACCGGGCGGGCGGCTGGCTGCGGCTGAGCGCGCCGGCGGGCTCGGTGGTCGTGCGGACCGCGGCCGCGCCGGGCGCGGGGCTGGGGCTCAGCCCCCTGCGGTAGGAGGCCGCTCAGCCCGGGGTGTTGATCATCGAGGCGGCGGCGTAGGTCAGGTAGTCCAGCAGCTGCCGCTCGTGCTCGGCGGGCAGCTCCAGGCTGGCCACGGCCGCGCGCATGTGCGTCAGCCACGCGTCGTGCGCCGCCTTGTCGACCTTGAACGGCGCGTGCCGCATCCGCAGCCGCGGGTGGCCGCGCCGGTCGCTGTAGGTGCGCGGGCCGCCCCAGTACTGCATCAGGAACAGCGCCATCCGCTCCTCGGCCGGGCCGAGGTCCTCCTCGGGGTACATCGGCCGCAGCAACTCGTCCTGGGCGACGCCCTCGTAGAAGCGGCGGGTCAGGAGCCGGAAGGTGGGCTCGCCGCCGACCTGCTCGAAGAAGGTCTCCTCGCTGAACGTTCCTCGTCCGATTTCTGTCACCCGACCATGGTCGCAGACGCCGACGGGGTCGTACACCGGGACCAGCGGCGTACGACCCCGCGGGGTTCGGTGACCGGTGGAGGCGGTCAGCGGGCGACGGTCAGGCGTCCTCCCACCTGAACAGCTTCCAGGCGATGCCGGTGAGGACGGCCGCGAAGAGCAGCAGACCGCCCATGGTGGGCAGGGCGTCCATGACCCCGCCGCCGCGGGTCAGCACCGACTGGGCGGTCTCGACCAGGTAGTGCAGCGGCATGACCTTGGAGACGGTCTGCAACCAGCCCGGAGCGCCGTCCATCGGGAAGAACGAGCCGGACAGGAAGGACATCGGCAGCACGATGATCTGCGAGATGCCGTTGGCCGCCTCCTCGGTCTTGGCGACCGAACCGGCCAGCAGGCCGATGGACATGAAGGCGAGCGTCGCGCAGGCCACCAGCGGGAGGACCAGCCACCAGTTGCCGGTGAGCTTGAGTCCGAAGAAGCTCGTGGCGACCACCAGGAAGACGGTGGTCTGGAGGAAGGCGGTCAGCAGCGAGACCAGGATCCGGGAGCTGACGACCGTGCCGGCGCTGATCGGGGCCAGCCGCAGTCGGCGCAGCACCTTGGACTTGCGCCAGTTGACCAGGGTGAGCGCGGCGCCGAAGACCGCGCCGGTGGCGATGGCCCAGCCGAGCAGGCCCGGGGTGAGGAACTGGATCGGCTTGAGCGACTTGTCCTCGACCTGCTGGGCCTCCACGACGAAGGCCGGCGGCTTCTCGCTGGCCGCCTGGTTGGCCTCCTGGACGACCGAGTCGACGATGCCCTGCAGCGCGCCGGCGCGGACCTGGTCGGCGGCGCTGTAGCGCAGCTCGATCCTGCCGTCCGGGCCCTGCGTGATCATCGCGTCGTAGTCGCCCTTGCGGACCTTGTCCAGCGTGGCGGCCGCGTCGTCGGTGCGGGTGATGGTGAGGACCTTGTCCAGCCCGGTCCGGGCCTCGCCCTGCATCGAGTCGAACAACTTCACCGCGCCGACCTGGGCGACCTTGGCGTGCGGGGTGTTGGAGCCCTTGGTCACGCTGCCGAAGAAGACCAGGAAGACCAGCGGGAAGAGCAGGATGAAGAAGGTCGCGGTGCGGTCGCGCTTCATCCCGAGCAGCATCGCGCGGGACAGGCTCCAGAACGCGCTGACCCGCTCCCGCCCGTCGGCGGCGCCGGCCGAACCGCCGCGCGGGGCGGGGACCTTCGGCTCGGTGGAGGTGGTTGCGGTCATGCGCGGAACTCCCGTCCGGTCAGCTGGAGGAAGACGTCCTCCAGGGTGGCGCCGCGCACTTCGAGGCCGCGCAGCGCGTTCTGCTCGGCCAGCACGCTGAGCACCGGGGCCGGGAGGCGGGTGGAGACGGAGAGCGAGACGGTGTCGTCCTCCAGGGTGGCGACGTCGGCGCCGGCCGCGCCCAGCAGCTCGCGGGCCCGCTCGACCGGAAGCTGGCCGGAGGCCACGCTGATCCGGACGGTGTCGTCGATCTCGCGGATCAGCGCCGCGGGGGCGCCGGTGTGCAGTATCTTCCCGTGGTCCATGATCGAGACCCGGTCGCAGAGGACCTCGGCCTCGTCCAGGTAGTGGGTGGTCAGGACTACGGTGCGGCCCTCGTTGTTGATGTCCCGCAGGAGGTCCCAGAGGTTGCGGCGGGCCTGCGGGTCGAGGCCGGTGGTGGGCTCGTCCAGGAAGACGAGCTCCGGGTCGTGGGCCAGCGCGCAGGCGATCGACAGGCGCTGGGCCTGGCCGCCGGACATCTGGTCGGTGAGGGTCTCGGCCTTGTCGGCGAGGCCGACCCGCTCCAGCATCGCATCGGCCCGCTTGGGACCGACCCCGTAGAACGACGCGAAGGTGCGGATGGTCTCCCGGGCCGTCAGTTTCCGGAAGAAGGCGGAGGCCTGGAACTGCACGCCGATCCGCGGCAGCAGTTTCGGATTCCGCGGCCAGGGGGCCATCCCCAGCAGCTCGACCCGGCCCTCGTCGGGCTTGCGGACCCCTTCCAGGATCTCCATGGTGGTGGTCTTCCCGGCCCCGTTGGGGCCCAGGATCCCGTAGAACTCGCCGGCCTCGACGGTGAACGACACCCCGTCGACGGCCTGCACATCCCCGTACCGCTGGCGGATGCCGTCAGCGGATATAGCAGCAGTCATGAGGCCAGAGAATAGGGGTTTCGGGGCGTCTTGTGCACACCCGGGAGCGGGATTTGCGGATTTCCTGAGGAAGGCGTGAAAAACCGGGCCGGGCGGAATATCGGAATTCCGCCCGGCCCGGCCCGAGTTGCTCCTGACGAGGCCTCAAAGCGCAGGTCAGGCGCGGTGCACCGTGATCGTCGTCCAGGCTCCGATGTGGATCCGGTCGCCGTCGTTCAGCGGTACGGCGGTGTGCGGGGAGATCGGCTCCGCACCGCCGTTCACGGTGGTGCCGTTGGTGGAGTCCTGGTCCACCAGCACCCAGCTGCCGTCCGCCTGTTCGGCGAGCAGTGCGTGCTGGTGCGAGGCGCCCGGATCCTCCGGCGGCACCGACAGGTCGATCTCCGGGACGGTGCCCCGGTGCTGGCTGCGCCGGCCGATCCGCAGCTGGCCCCGGCCGGTCAGCGGGATGCGGCGCTCGGGGCAGTACGGCGGGAAGAACAGGCCGGCCGCCTCGGGGCCGCTGCGGGCCATCATGTCGGTGAAGTAGTCGCGGTCGGCCGAGACCACCGCGATCCAGTTGGCCCGGACCGGCTCGGCCGGGAGCGGCTCCGGCTGGGCCCCCGGCTGGGGCTGCGGCGGGGCCAGGTGGAAGGACGTGCCGAAGTCGCCGCCGCGGTTGTTCGGGCCGGGACCGGCCGGCTGGGCGTACACCGGGCCGGAGTCCTCGCGCACCGGGGCCTCCGGGAAGGCGCCCTCCGGCATGTGCCCCTCCTGCCCGTTGGCGGGCGAGGAGGGAGGGTAGCCGTAGGTGTGCGGGTACTCGGGGGCCGGCGGCTGGACGGGCGGGGCCTGCGGGGGCTGCGCGGTGCCGCCGTAGGCCGCCGGGATGTTCAGCGGCGGGGGCTGGGCCGGGCCGGGAGCGGGCGCTGGCGCACCGCCGGCCGGCGCCTGGCGGCGCGAGGGGGTGGACAGCTCGTAGTCGTAGCCGCACTCCTCGCAGAACCGGCCGGTCTGCGGGCTGCGGCAGATCGGGCAGACGGTCAGGCCCTCGGTGAGGCCCGGCGGCGACGCCGGGGGCGGCACGGCCCCGGGCGGCGGGAACGCGCCGCCCGGCGGCGGGTAGGAGCCGGGCGGGGGGAACGCCCCCGGCGGGGGCGGCGGCGGGACCGCTCCCGGTTGCGGGGCCGGAGCACCGAAGGGCGCACCGCCGTGGGGCGGGTGCCCGGCGGGTGCGCCGGGCGCTCCCGGGTAGCCCTCGTGGGCGCCGGGCGTCGGGACCGGCGGAGTCATCGGGAAGCCGCAGAAGTCGCACCAGTCCTCGGCCTGCGACTCGTGGCCCCTCGGGCAGATCGGCATCAGGTCCCCCTCGTTTCGGGCCGGTGCGGCGCGGTGTCGCGCCGGGCGGCCGGCCCGGTCACGTCTTCAGCGGTCACTTCGCGGTCACTTCTTCACACGTACCGTCTTGGTCGACCGGGTCTCAAGGGTCATCGAGTCGGCCTCGCTCACGTTCTTACGGAACCGAACCGTACCCTCCTTCGGGTCGACCACGTCCACCACCTTCTGCAGCAGCTTGTAGGTGCCGTCGTTCCCGGTCGCGTGGGCGATCCGGACGGCGGCGCCCAGCTTGGCGGTGGCGGTGTCGACGTCTCCGGCGCGGTGGGCCTCCAGGCCCTCCTGGATCGAGGAGGCGAGCTCGGCCTGTCCGGTGTAGTGGGCGACCTGCGGGCTGATCCGGGTGGAGGAGGCCAGGTCGTCCGTCCAGACGGCCTTGACCAGGCCCTGGCTGAGCACCTCGGGGGTGCCGCCGCCGACCTGTGGGGGCAGCACCAGGCTGACCCGGGCGGCGAGCATCTCGTTGCCGACCGAGGCGGCCGGGACCTCGACGCAGACGTGGTAGTCGCGGCTCTCGTCGCCCCAGGAGCCGGTCGGGTAGTCGCCCGCCCGCGGGCCGGCCTCGGCGCGGCGTCCGGTGAGGTCCTCGACCGCGGGGGCGACCTGCTTGACGAACTTCACCGTGGCGTTGGCCGGGGTCCAGATCCGCAGGGCGACGTCGGCGACCTGCTTGCCCATCGCGCCGGTCATCATCGAGCGGAAGTCCTCGGCGAGGCCGGAGGGCTCGGCGACGATGTCGGTGGTGCCGAGCAGCGCCGAGGAGATCTTGCGCAGCTCGTCGATCCGCCAGTCGGTGCCGACGCCGCGGCAGTCCGCGGTGAAGTGACCGGTGACCCGCTCGATGTTGCGGGCCAGGTCCTCCGCCGACTCGTGCTCGTTGTTGCCGTCGGTGAGCAGGATGGCGTGCCGGATGGCGATGTCGCGGCGGGTGAGGAAGAGCTTGTCGGCCTTGGCCAGCCAGGTGCCCATCGCGGTGCCGCCGGCCGCGGTGAGGCGGCGCAGCGATTCCTTGGCCTGCTCCCGGGTGCCCGGCGAGGCGGTCGCCAGGGTGCCGTCGCCGGGGTAGATGTCCCGGGCCTCGTGGGTGCCGGCCACCACGGCGAAGGCGGTGCCGTCGCGCAGGGCGTCGATGGCGGCGGCGGTGGCCTCCCGGGCGCCGTTGATCTTGGTCTTGGGGTAGTCCATCGAGCCCGAGCAGTCGACCAGGATCACCACGGCCGCGTCGGCGTCGCCGCGCCGGGGACCGGAGTCGGCCAGCCCGAGCGGGCGTCCGCCGGAGGTGCCCCCGCCGGTGGAGGTGACGGTGACGATGGCGTTCACCTCGCGGGCGCCGTCGGCCAGGTACTCGTTCTGGAAGATCTCCACGTCGAACCTGGGCAGGTTCGGCTTCGCCAGTGTTGCCATGGGGCGGTGGCTCCCGTCGGGTGAGGGGTGGATGCGATCGGGTCGGTGGGGCGGCCCGGCGGCCCGGCGGCCGAGGGCCGTCGGGTGCCGGGCCGGTCGCGGACGGCCGGTCAGGCCGTCGGCGGGTGCGGCGGCTGCGGCGGCTGCGGCGGGACGGGCGGGGCGACGGGCGGCGCCGGGGGAGCCGTCGGGGCCGCGGGCGGCGCCGGCGGTACGGCCGGAGCGGTGGGGACCGAGGGCAGCGGGGCGGCGCGGGAGCCGATCACCGGGAGGTCCGGCAGGGTCGGCTCGTAGTCCGGGTCGTCCTCGGGGGCGCCCTCGGTGGCGGCCGGGGTGATCACCTTCAGGTCCAGCGCGGTCGGCGTCTCCTCGACCTCCTCGGCCGAGGCCGTCGGCGGGTCGATCGGCAGCACCGCGACGGTGATGTTGTCGTGCCCGCCGGCCGCGACCGCGAACTTCACCAGGGTCTGGGCAGCCGCGAGCGGCTCGGTTCGGGCGTCCGGCCGGACGAAGTACGCCAGGTCGGTGGCCGCCTCGGCGTAGTTCCACAGCCCGTCGGTGCAGATCAGCAGCACCCCGGGGACGTGCGGGGTGAAGTCGAGGGTGTGCGGCACGACCTCCTCGGCGTCGGCGCCGAGCCAGCCGGTGATCGCGTGGGCGCGCGGGTCGGCGTACGCCTCGGCCTCACCCATCAGCCCCGCCTCGACCATCCGGGCCGCCCAGGAGTCGTCCTGGGTGAGCCGGAAGGGGACGGCGGTGGTGCGGTCGTCCGGGATCCAGTACGCCCGGGTGTCGCCGACCCAGCCGACGGTGATCCGGCCGCCCGCCGCTATGGCGCTGACGAAGGTGCAGGCGGGCGCGTTGAGGTCGGGGCGGGCGGGCCCGGCGCCGTCGGTGGCGAGGTCGGCGACGGCCCTGGCGGCGTCGGCGACGGCCGCGCGCATCGCCTCCTCCGGGTCCCGGCCGGCTTCCAGCGAGGTCAGCAGGGACTCCGAGGCGGCGTCGACGGCGGTCTCCGAGGCCTCGTCCGGCCGGTCGGAGGAGGAGACGCCGTCGCACACCACGGCGACCACGACCGGCTCCCCGCCGGGCAGCGAGCTGGCGGCGACGGTGAAGGAGTCCTCGTTGCGGTGGTGGCGCACGCCGCGGTCGCTGACCCCGGCGACGCCCGCCAGCGCCTTCTCCATGTGGTCGCGCGGGCGCGGCTGGGCGCTGCCGCAGCCCTCGCAGTAGCCGTCCTCGGTGACCTGCGGCTGCCCGCAGTTCACACAGACCGGCCCGCGCTGCGGCGGGACGGCCTCACCGCGGGCGGCGGCCCAGCCGGCGGGCATCGCGCCCGGGGCCGTCCGGCCGTCCCGGCCGGTCCCGCAGCGCCCGCAGAAGGCGTCGTCGGGCTCCATCGGCTCGGAACAGCTCGGGCACTCGGTCTGCTGCGGCATCGGCTACACCCACGTCCTGGGGCGGGCCCGGTTGGCCCGTTCCACCATCTCGATCCTGGTCTCGGCCCGGTCGGCCAACCGGGCGAGTACCCGGTAGGACTGTTCCAGGGCGAAGCGCAGTTCCCGCTCCACCGCGGGACGTCCCAGTACCACCAGGTCGGCGCCCTGCTGCGCCCCGGCCGAGCCGGCGCCGACCCAGTCGAGGGCCGCGCCGAGCACCTCGACGGAGAGCTCCTCGCGGCGGCGGTCGTCCAGCCGGAGCGCGGTCAGCTGGTCGGAGCCGGCGGCGAGGTCGGCGGCGAGCGGGTCGGTGGCGGCCCGTTCGCGCAGCCGGGCGCGGACGGCGGCGATCCGGGCGGCGGTGTACTGGCTGGAGGTGGCCGGGACGGACTCCAGCACGCGCACCGCGCCGGGCCGGTCGTCCTCGGCGAGGCGGACCCGGGCGAGGCCGAAGGCGGCGCTCAGGTAGGCGTGGTCGGTGGTCCACACCAGCCGGTAGAACTCGGCCGCGTCGCCGCCGTCGCCGAGCAGTTCGGCGCAGACGGCCAGGGCGAGCTTGGGCGCGGCCTCGCCGGGGAAGGCGTCGTAGACCGCGTCGAAGGCCTCCGCGGCGGCCCGCAGGCCGGAGACCCGTCCGTTCTCCTCCGGGCCGGCGCCGGGCCCTTCCGCCCCGGCCCCGACCAGGGCGACCAGGCCGCGGTACCAGACCACCCGCCAGTCGTCCGGATGGTCGCGCTCCAGCTCGGCGAGCGCCTTCAGGGCCTGGCCGTGGCGGCCGAGTTCGAGCAGGGCGCGCAGCTCGCGCAGCCGGCTCTCGATCGAGACGGCGGGGGCGCCGCCGAGCGCGGCGAGCGCCTCCTCGGGGTCGGTGGCGAGCAGGGCGGCGAGGAAGCCCGCGTTGGGGTCGCCAGGGTCGACCCGGGGCACGGGCAGGGCGAGCGCGGCGGCCGACGGGTCCAGCACGGCCACCCGGAGCTGCCCGGGCTGGGCGGTGGGCAGCACCAACTCGGTGTCCACCACACGCAGTTCGGGGCCGAACAGGGTGGACAGCGCGGGCCGGGGCCGTTCGTCCTGGAGGGCCAGGACCTCCCGCAGCACGCCGGTGAGCTGGTCGGCCATCTCCTCGGCGGAGGAGAATCGGCGGGCCGGGTCCGGGTCGGTGGCGCGGACCAGGAAGCGGTAGTACGACTCGTACCTGGCGAAGACCTCGACGTCCTCGGGGCCGGGCAGCGAGTCGCGGTAGGTGGTGCTGTAGCCCTGGAAGTCGAAGGTGAGCACGGCGAGGGTGCGCGCCACGGTGTAGAGGTCCGAGGCCGGGGAGGGGCCGTCGGTGGCGATCTCAGGGGCCTGGTAGCCGATGGTGCCGTAGATCGGGCCGTCGTCGTCGAAGCGGCGGACCGCGCCCATGTCGATGACCTTGAGCGTGTCGCCGCTCTGGATCACGTTGTCGATCTTGAAGTCGCAGTAGACCAGGCCCCGGCCGTGCAGGTAGCCCAGCGCGGGCAGCGCCTCCAGGGCGTAGGCGATCGCCTGCTCGACCGGCAGCGGCTCGCGCCGGCCGTCCGGGGTGCGGCGGTCGTTGGCGATGTCCTTGAGCGACTTGCCGCCGACGAACTCCATCACGATGTAGCCGTCGGTGGAGCCGGTGCGCAGGTCCGGGTGCTCGGCGAAGTTGATGATCCGGACGATGTTCGGGTGGTCCACCTCGGCGAGGAAGCGCCGCTCGGCGACGGCCGCGGCGAGCGCGTCCTCGTCCCCGGTGTCCAGCAGGCCCTTGAGCACCACCCACTTGTCGTTGACCCGCCGGTCCACCGCCAGGTAGATCCAGCCGAGCCCGCCGTGCGCCAGGCAGCCGACCACCTCGTACTGGCCGCCGACCAGGTCGCCGCGGCGCAGCTTGGGCGTGAAGGAGTACGGCGTGCCGCACTTGGTGCAGAAGCCGTCCGGGCGACCCGGCAGGCCGTTCTTCTCCCGGCCCACCGGGGCCTCGCACTTGGAGCAGAACCGCTTGCGCTCGGGCACCTCGGGATTGGCCAGCACCGCCTGCGCGGGGTCGGCCGTCGCGACCGTCGGCACGTTGACCAGACCGGCGCCCAGCCGGTTGCGGGTGCCCGCGCTGACGCTGCCGCGGGTGGAGCGCACCGAGACCGAGCGGCTGCTGCCGGTACGGGTGGAGCGGTGCGAGCGGGAGCGGCCGGACATGGAGCGGGCGGAGCCGGTGCGGGCCGACAGCGAGCGGACCGAGCCGCTGCGGGCGGAGTCCGGGGCGACCCGGGCGGACGGGACGTAGGGCTGGGTGACGCCGGTGTCGGCGCCGGGCGGGGTCAGCCCGCACTCGTCGCAGTAGCCGTCCGCGTCGATGGCGCCCGTACAGTCCCGCGGGCACGGGGAGCCGGGGCCGGCGGCGGCCGGCGGGGGCGCGGTCGTTCCGCCGGTGGCCGCGGGGGCCACCGTCGAGGTCCCCGCCGGGGCCAGCCCGCACTCGTCGCAGTAGCCGTCGGCGTCGATCCTGCCCCCGCCGGAGCAGTCCGGCCGTACGCACGCCTCGCCCATCAACCTCAGCCCCCCTGTACCTGTCCGTCGACCGGCGTCGGGCCGGCCGCCTCGTGTGCCTGTGAGCCCTCGTGTGCCTGCCCGCCCTCGGTGGCCTCGGCCCGGGCCGGGCGCAGCGACTGCTGGAAGCGGGCCACCGCGGCGGCTGCCGCCCGCAGGTCGCAGGGCGCGCTCCACAGCAGCCAGCGCGCCTTCTCGTACCGCTCGATCACCTCCGGGTCCTCGGCGACCCGCATCCGGGCCGCCATCGCCTTGTAGGCGTCCAGCCGGCCGCGCAGCTCGGCCCGGACGGCCAGCGGCTGGGTGACCTCGGTGAGCGACTGCCGGGCCCGGGCCAGCTCCTTGGCGGCGGCGTCCTCCAGCGCGTCCAGCAGCGGCGCCAGTCGGCCCCACTGCCCGCCCTGGCGCAGCTCCAGCGCGGTGACGATCCGTTCGCGCAGCGCCGAGGCCGGGCCGGGCACGGCCGGGACGTCGCTGGAGGCTATCTTCGCCAGCACCTCGCCGCGCGCCCTGCGGGCCTCGGCCAGGGTGGCGTCGGCCCGCTGGAGCAGGTCGCCGACGCCCTGCAGGCGCTCCTCGGCGTCGTCGCGCAGCCGCAGCAGGTCCTCCAGTTCCAGCCGGACGCCGTCCAGCGCCCGCCCGGCCCGGTCGAAGCGCTCGGTGTCCACCACCCCGGAGGGGGTGGCGAACGCCTCGCCCTCGGGCACCGTGCCGCGCTGGGCGGGCACCCGGGCCGGGCGCCACAGCGCCAGCGGGTCCTCGCGGACCTCGGTGCGCAGCTCGGTGAGGTCCCGGGCCAACCCGGCCAGGTCGTCGCCCAGCGGGTGGCCGCCGGCGCGCACGCCGAGCGAGGCGGCCAGGGTCTGCACCCGGTGCAGCTCGGCCAGCAGCAGGTCGATCCGGGCCGGCAGCGCCGACCAGACCGCGTCGGCGGCGCTGACCACCTCCAGCACGGTGGCGTACCAGGAGTTCATCCTGGCCATCAGCGCGTCCAGGCTGACCCGCTCGACCAGTCTGGCGGGCGCGCCCAGCAGTTGGGGGCCGTCCGGCAGCGCGCCGCCCGGGACGGTCACCGCGTCCCCGGTCAGCAGCTCGCTGAGCTCGGCGAGTTCGGGGTTGCCGGGCTTGGCCTTGCGGGCCCGGACCGCGCGGGCCGAGGCGAGCGCCTCGGAGTAGCGGTCGAACAGCGCCCAGAGCAGCGGCAGGCCCTTGCCGGCGACCGACCAGCGCTCCAGGGTCCGTCCGGTCAGTTCGGCGCCGTCCAGCAGCCGCAGGCCCGGGTGGTCCTGCAGGGCGAGCAGCGCCGACTCGACCGCGTCCCGCTCCGCGCCGAGGCGCGCCAGCGCGCGGTCCACCTCCTCCCGGCTCAGTACCGGGCCAGCCGATGCCGCCACCGCGGTGTCCTTCCTTCCTCGCGCGGGCCGCCGTCGCGTGCGACGGGCGGTTCCGCGACAACCCCCGTGTCCACCACCGGTCTCCCCGTGGTGATCGTCCCGAACCCTAGCCGGTGGGTGTCCGAGCGGTGCGGGCGCGGGGCGTCAAGACGCCGTCAACACCCCGCGTCCGCACCGGTCCGTACCCGTCCGTCCCGGTACCGGCCCGGGCCGGTCCTCCGGTGCCGCCCCCAGGCCGGTCCTCAGTGCGGGACCGGCCAGTAGTGCTCGGCGTCGTTGAGCATGTACGGCTTCAGCCAGCGGTCGTAGCTGCGCCCCCACTCGCCGCCGGCGTGGTAGTCGGCCAGCACCTGGTTGACCCGCGCGGTGAGGTCCGGGCTGCTCTTCAGCATGGCGACGCCGATCACCTCCGGCTGCACGTCGCCGTCCACGATCCGCACGGTCTGGTCCTGGGCCGCCTGACCGGCCGCCAGGCCGTCGTCGGTCATGGTGGCGTCGATGCTGCCGAGCTGCATCAGGACCAGGCAGTCGAGTTGGTTCTCCACGACCGTCAGGTGCGCGTTCGCGTCCTTCTTGGCCCCGTTCTTGGCGGGGTCGAAGACGTCGGCGGCCGTCGAGCCCTTGGCGACGCAGACGTTCTTGCCGCCGATCGCCTCGTCGAGGTTCTTCGCCGGGGAGGTCTTCGGGACCAGCACCCGCTGGGTGATGCTGAAGTACGGCTTGGAGAAGGCGACGTCCTCCATCCGCTTGCAGTTGACGGTCATGGTGCGGACGATCAGGTCGACCCGGCCCTTCTGCACCGCGTCGACGCGGTCGGCGGTGGCCACCGGCTTGAGCACCACCTTCTCCGGGTCGCCCATGATGGCGGTGCCGATCGCCCGGGCCAGGTCGATGTCGAAGCCCTCGATCTGACCGGTGTTCGGGTTGCGGGCGCCCCAGCGGTAACTGTTCTGGTCCACGCCGATCACCAGGCTGCGCCTGGCTTTGATGGCCTTCAGCGCCGGGCCGTCCGCCGAACTCGGCGGCACGCTGGCGTAGATGTCGCAGGTGTCGGACCGGGCCTGCTGCTCCTGGGCCTGCCGCTCCTGGGCCTGCTGGGCCGACTGGACGGCCTGCGGCGCGCCGGTCGGCGCGGCGCCGGAGGGGCCGCCCCCGCCGAGCACGGCCGCGCAGGCGGCCAGCACCGCCAGCGCGGCGGCGCTCCTGGTCGGTACGGTTCTGCTGCGCATCTGTTCCGTTCCCCCTTACCGGTACTCGGCGAGTCGTCGGCCCAGGCCGCGCAGCGCGGCGGCCGCGGCCACCAGGCCGAGCACCGCGGCGGCGCCGGCCGCCAGGCGGAGGTCCCCGGCGGTGCCGTCGGCGGCTGCCTTGAACCGGACCTGTTCGATGTCGGCGGCCTGGGCGAGCGCCCGGTCGGTGCCGTTGAAGGCGGCGTCGGCGGTGCCGGTGGTGTCGGTGGCCGACACCGTCCTGTTCAGGGCGCCCTGGTAGTCGGCGTCGCCGACCTCGGCCTTCACCGCGTCCTGGTAGCGGTCCTGCCAGAGGTCGTACTGGTCGGCGGCGGTGGCCAGGGCCTGGTCGGCGGCGCTCGGCGCGAGGGCCAGCGCGTTCGGCAGCGAGCCGCTGCGCCGCCGCATCGGGGTCGACTTGCCGGCGATTCCGGCCAGGCGCTTGGTGGCGTCCGCGTACTGCCCGTTGTACGTGGCGGTGGAGCCGCGCGCGACCAGGTTCAGGTTCTCCGCCAACCGGGCGCTCAGCACGTCCACCCGGGCCGAGTTGAGCGCCCGCAGCGGGGTCGCGCCCTCGTGGTCGCTCTTCTCCAGGGCCGAACCGGTGGTCGCCCCGGCCACGGCGAGCCAGAGCGTGCCCGCCAGCACGGCGGCGGTGGCGCCCAGCAGGCCGATGTTGAACACCCGGTTGGTGCGGCGGAACAGGGTCAACTGCACCCACCCGAGCGCGGCCAGGGTCAGCACCGCCAGGCCGTACGCGCCCCACGGCACAGACCGGGCCTCTGCGTAGTCGTCCGCCAGCTCGCCGGTCTCGATGGTGTTCAGCTCGGCGGCGGCCGGCAGCAGGGTGGTCTGCATCTGCTCGGAGGCGTACCGCAGGTAGGCGCCGCCGAGCGGGATGCCCTGCCGGTTGTCGGCCCGCGCGGATTCCACCAGACCGGCGTACACCGGGAGTTGCTGGTTCAGTCGGGAGAGTGAGTCCTGGGCCGGGGAGGTCGCGGTGGTCCGGGCGGCGGCCTGGGAGATCAGCCTGGCGGCCTGGGCGAGGTCCTGTTCGTAGCGGGCCCGGACGTCCTTGGGCTCGGCGCCGGCCAGCAGGAAGCCGGAGGCCGCGGTGGTGGCGGCGTCGGCCAGCGAGCGGTGGATCTCGGCCGCGTCCCGGCTCAGCGGCTGGCTGTACGAGACCACCCGGTCGGCGGCCGACGCCCTGGTCTCCAACTGCCAGGCGGTGAGCCCGCCGAAGGCCACCGTGAGCACGGCGAGCACCACCCCGGCCAGCCGCAGCCGGCCCGGGGGCGTGCGGGTGGCCTGCGCCAGCCGGGCGCGCACGCCGCGTTCGGGTCCGCCCGGCCCGGGGCGCCTCGTCGGCGAACCGGCCGCTCCGGGAACGGGGGAGCCGGGCGGGGCCGCGCCCCGCCCCGCTCTCATCGGCGCCGCCCCCGGTACGGCCGGTGGCGCGCTCGGCCGTGCCGGGAGCGCGGCGCCCGGTGCGCCGTTGCCTACTGGTGTTGCCACCCGCCTCATCCTCCCCTGGGGTCGGGCCCGACACCCGGGGCCCGACCGATGGCAGCAGTATGGCCGTGACTCCCTCCGGCCACACCCGACTTGCGCCGATCTTGAGCATGTCGTGCACGGTTCCTGCACGCTCCAGTACGGCTCGTACCGTTCGCACCGGCTCTTACCCGGCCGGTACCCGGGCCGGGGCCGACCGTGCGGAGGGCGGCGACCGGTGCGACGCGGGCGGCGCCCCGCACGGTTCCGTGCCACGGCTCCGGTCACCGTCGCGCGCCACGGTTCCGCGCCCGCTGATCGCGGCTGGGGCACCCGGCCCCTCCGTACCATGGGCCCCATGCGTCTGCTTGGAACGATCTCGCCCGACCGTCCGCTGCTCGTCGTCGCGGTCCGCGAGGAGGCCGCCCACCTCGACGACCGGCTGCCCGTGCTGCTCACCGGGATCGGGAAGGTCAACGCCACCGCGGCCCTGGCCACCGTGCTCGCCCGGGGCGAGCAGCCCTCCGAGGTGATCAACCTGGGCACCGCTGGCGCGCTGCGCCCCGGCTGGGAGGGCATCCACCACGTCGTCCAGGTGATCCAGCACGACCTGAACAGTGAGGTCCTGCGCGCCCTGACCGGCCGCAGCTACGGCGCCCCGCTGGTCGTCGGCCGCGGCGACGGCCCGGTGCTGGCCACCGGCGACCTGTTCGTCGACTCCCCGGCGGCCAAGGAGCGGCTCGCCGAGCACGCCGACCTGGTCGACATGGAGGGCTACGCCGTCGCCGCCGTCGCCCACCGGGCCGGGGTGCCGGTGCGGCTGGTCAAGTACGTCAGCGACGAGGCCGGGGACGGCGCGGGGCACACCTGGCGGGAGTCGGTCGACGACTGCGCCCGGCACCTCGCGGACTGGGCGCACGCGCAGGGCTGGTGACATTTCGTCGGATCGATGCGGGTGGCTAGGGTGACGCGGTGACCGAGAACACCGCGACCGCGGACACCGCGACCCAGAACCCCGCGCCCCTTGGCGCCGCGCCGAGCAAGCTCTCCGACAGCCGCCCGCCGACGATGAACGCCGACGAGCGGACCACCCTGCTGGCCTTCCTCGACTACCTGCGCGAGGCCGTGATCGCCAAGGTCGACGGCCTCGGCGACGAGGACGCCCGGCGCCCCGGCGTCTCCTCCGGCACCAGCCTGCTGTGGCTGGTGCGGCACCTGACCGTGGTCGAGCACAACTGGTTCGAGTGGGCCTACGGCGGGCTGGGGGAGGCGGAGCCCCTCGACAGCGAGGTGGCCGTTCCGGCCGACGTCACGGTGGCCGCGGCGGTCGCCGCCTACCGGAACGCGATCGCCCGGGCGAACGCGGTGGCCCAGGCCGCCCCGGACCTCGACCGCCCCGGTGCGCGATCGCTGCGCCCGGACGCCGCCGAGGGGCCGTCGCTGCGCTGGGTGCTGGTGCACATGATCGAGGAGACCGGGCGGCACGCCGGGCACGCGGACATCATCCGCGAGCAGCTGGACGGGGCCGTCGGGCGCTGAGTGCGGCAGGTGTCCGCGCGCGGCAGGGCATCGGGTGCGGCTGGGCGCGCTGGTTACGGCAGGGGCGGCTGGGCGCCGATTACGGCAGGGGCGGCCGGGGATCCGGCCGCCCCTGCCGGCGACGCTCAGTCCCCGAAGGCCGAGAGGTCGAAGGAGGCCAGCCGCTCCGGGTCGACGATCACGTCGATCGCGGCGACCGTGCCGGCCACGACGGTGAACGCCATGATCGACAGCGCCCGGCCGTTGTCGCCGATGACCACCGCGCCCGCGGTGCCGTTGACCAGTGCCGGGCGGGCGAACGGCGACAGCTTGCCCCACAGGACGGCCTGCCCCGCCACCGTCGCGGCGCCGCTGAGCACCACGGTGTGCCGGGCCCGGCCGACCCCGCCGTCCGAGCGCAGCACCACGTCCGGGTCGAGCACCGCGAGCAGGGCGTCCAGGTCGCCGTTGCGGGCGGCGGCGAAGAAGGCGTCCACCGCGACGCGCTGGCGGCCCACGTCGGGGTCGGGCGCGGGCGCCTGCCCCTGCACCTTGCGGCGGGCCCGGCTGGCCAGTTGGCGGGTCGCGGCCGCGGTCTTCTCGATCAGCGGGGCGATCTCCTCGAACGGCACCGCGAACAGGTCGTGCAGCACGAAGGCGACCCGCTCGGCGGGTGACAGCGACTCCATCACGACCATCAGGGCCAGGCCGACCGAGTCCGCGAGCATCACCTCCTGCTCCGGGTCGACCACCCCCTCGCGCCGCAGCAGCGGGTCCGGGATACGCTCGGGGCCGCTCGCGCCGTCCGGTCCGGCCTGCTGCAGCGGCTCCTCGCGGCGCGCGGCGCGGTCGCGCAGCTGGTTCAGGCACACCCGGGAGACCACCGTGGTCAGCCAGCCGCCGAGGTTGCCCACCCCGCTGGTGTCGGTGCGGTCGTAGCGCAGCCAGGCGTCCTGGAGCGCGTCCTCGGCCTCGCTGATCGAGCCGAGCATCCGGTACGCGACCGCGCGCAGGTGCGGGCGGTGCTCCTCGAACAGCGCGGTCCGGCTGGATCGTTCATCGACCGTCTCGTTCACAGTGTCACCAGATCTCTCCCGGGATGCCCCCGGCATCAGGGCGGCCTCTACGGTCCTCGGCTCGGAGCCACGCAGTGGCCGAGCCGTCCTGTCCGTTCTGGCTCACATTCTCTTTCCTTGCCAGTGGGTGCTGTTGGGGGCGGAAGATCAACTCTCCGCTCGGGGCGAACAGGAGGCCAGCGGCCTGAGTTGTCGTTGCGGCGCCGTAGGGTGACCGCCATGTCGTTCCTCGAGCGCCTCCGGGCGACCCCCGCCACCGTCGACTACCTGCTCTGGCCGGGGGACTTCTCCCTCGACGCCTACTCGCACGTGGAGGAGGTCGTGCTCGCCTCCGGGGAGCGCCTGGAGGAGGTGGCCAAGTGCGGCGCGGGCGGCACCTTCTTCCTGTGCGGAGAGGGCGGCGACGAGCGGCCCGTCCTGTACGCGGACTCCGAGGGCGGGGCTGCGCTACTGGCGGTCGGGCTGGAGGAGATGGTCCGGCTGGTGCTCGCGGTGCCGTGGTGGCGGGACTGCGTGCGGCTGACCGAGGAGGAGAGCGCGGAGGCGGCCGAGGACCACCTCGCCGACGAGCCCGACCTGCTCGCCGACCGGGACGCGGCCGCCGCCGCGATCGGCCTCGAAGTGCCCACCGCCGCGGAGGCGTTGGCGCGGCTCCGGGAGGTCGTGGTCGGCCTCGGCCCGTCGTACGTCCTGCTCAACGCGGTAGAGGGCAACGCCTACGAGCCGATCTTCAGGCCCTGACCGCGGTCTTCTCCGCGGCGTCGAGGACCGTCCGCGTGGTGACGACCTTGGCGAAGCGCATCGCGTGCAGGGTGGTCGCGGTGGCGCGGGCCAGCTCGGCGGCGGGCACGGTGGTGCCGTCGGGGCCGGTCATGTCGAAGGAGTGCATGGCGTCGGTCGGGAAGATCACGTCGTAACCGAGGTTGCCGGCCATCCGGGCGGTGGTCTCGTTGCACACGTTGGTGATGATCCCGGTGATCACCAGCTGCCGGCTGCCGCGCTCCCGGAGCCAGGCGTGCAGCTCGGGGGTGCCGTAGAAGGCGCTGTTCACGGTCTTGGTGATGTGCAGGTCGGGGACGATCCCGGCGACGAAGTCCTTGAGCGCGTGACCGGGCGTGCCCTCGACCAGCGGCCCGACCCGGGAGGCGTGCTGCACGGTGACGACCGGGCGGCCGGTCGCCTGCCAGGCGGTGATCAGCTCGGCCATCCGCTGCTCGGCCTCCGGGTTGTCGCGCGGGCCCCAGAAGTCCCGGTCCTCGAAGCCCCGTTGGACGTCGATGAGGAGCAGGACGGCGTCGGGGTCGAGGGTGAGCGGGGCGTCGAAGGCGTCGGTGTTCGTCATGGGTCCATCGTGCGGGCCGCCGGCGGGGCGGGGTGATGGGCAGGAATGCCGATCATCGATAGGTTCCCGCCATGCGAACTGTGGGCTGCCTGATCTTCGACGGCGTGCGGGCCTTCGACTACGCGGTGATCGGCGAGGTGTGGGCGAACCGGGCCACCCGGCCCGGCGTGCCCGCCTTCGACCTGCGGGTCTGCGGCCCGGCCGGGGCCCGGGTGCGGCTGGGCGGCGGGCTGGAACGCGTCCCCGACCTCGGGCTCGCGGTGCTGGCGGCCTGCGACCTGGTGGTGGTCCCGGGCGTCGAGGACCCGGCCGCCCGGCGGCCCGCGGAAGTCCTGGACGCCCTGCGGGCCGTCTCCTCCGCCGGCGTCCCCGTCGCCTCGCTCTGCGCTGGCGCCTTCGTCCTCGCCGAGGCCGGGCTGCTCGACAGCCGCGAGGCCACCACCCACTGGGCCCTCGCCCCCGAACTCGCCCGCCGCCATCCTGCGGTGACCGTCCGCCCCGAAGTGCTGTTCACCGGCGGCGACGGGGTGTGGACCTCGGCCGGAGTCGCGGCGGGCATCGACCTCTGCCTCCACCTCGTCCGCACCGCCCACGGTCAGCAGGCCGCCGCCGCCATCGCCCGCGCCATGGTCACCGCCCCCTTCCGGGCGGGCGGCCAGGCCCAGTTCATCCCCAGCCCGGTGCCCCCGGTCGACGAGGACGACCCGCTCGCCCGCGTCCGCGCCGAGATCCTCGCCGCCCTCGACACCCCCTGGACCGTCCGCCGGATGGCCGCCGCGGCCCTGATGTCCGAACGGACCTTCGCCCGCCGCTTCACCGCGACCACCGGCACGACCCCGCTGCGCTGGCTCCTCGACCAGCGCATCCTCACCGTCCAACGCCTCCTGGAGGAGACGGATCTGCCGGTCGACACCGTCGCCACCCGCTGCGGCTTCGCCTCGGCGGTGTCGCTGCGACCGGTGTTCCTCAAACGGGTGGGCGTGGCACCGCGGGAGTACCGCAGGACCTTCCGGGGGCGGGAGGAGGGGTAGGGCGCGTCGGAGTCGGCGGCGTCGAGACGGGCGAGCAGGTCGAGCACCCGAGCGCCAAGGGGTGCGCGGTGGTGGTGCGGGGCGGCGGCTTCCGTCCCGCCGCCATGGCGGCGGGGGAGGCGGCGGGGGAGGGGCGGCGGCCCTCAGCGCCGCCACCCCTCTTGGCTACTCGGCACCGGGCCGGTGGTTCATTGAGCCAAACCCCGCCTGAGGGTGAAACCGGGTGGGGATCCGTGCGGGGTCCCGTGGGGTTTCGGGGAGCGCCCCCGGCGGGTTCAGCCCGCGACGGCCTCGCGCAGGCGCTTCTTGTCCGGCTTGCCGACGGACGTCAGCGGGATGGCGTCCACCAGGTGCAGGGCCTCGGGGGCGTAGATGCGGCCCTTGTTGGCGGTGACGAAGGCGCGCACCTCCTCCAGCCGGGGCTGCTGCCCCGGGGCGGGGACGACGGCGACGTGGACGTGCTCGGCGTCCTGGGTGTCGCGCACGCCGAAGACGGCGCACTGGGCGATCGCCGGGTGGGTGAGCAGCAGGTCCTCGACCTCGGTCGGGTAGACGTGGCCGCCGACGACGATGATCAGGTCCTTGAGGCGGTCGGCGAGGTAGAGGTAGCCGTCCGCGTCGAAGTAGCCGATGTCCCCGGTGTCCAGCCAGCCGTCCCGCAGCACCTGGGCGGTGAGCTCGGGCTGCTTCCAGTACCCGGCCATCAGGGTGGCCGAGCGGACGTGCACCTCGCCCTGCTCGCCGGCCGGCAGCACGGTGCCGTCGGCGGCGCGGATCTCCACCTCCACGTCGGGGAAGGGGCGGCCGACGGGCAGCGGACCGTCGTCGCCGAACCGTGCGTGCTCGGCGGGGGTGAGGAAGGCGATCTTCTGCGCCTCCGACATGCCGTAGAGGCTGACCAGGACGGGCCCGAACACCTTGAGGGCCTCGCGGATGCGGGTCGGGGAGGCGGCGCAGCCGCCGTAGTCGAGCCGGCGCAGGCTGGACAGGTCGGTGCGGGCGAGGGCCGGGTGGTCGAGCAGCTGGTAGATCAGCGGGGGCAGCACCCACAGGTCGGTGATGCGCTCGCGTTCGATCGCGGCCAGCACCTCGCCGGGGTCGAAGGAGCGCTGGAGGACGACGGAGCCGCCGCGCTGGAGCGTCACGTCCGAGAGCACGCCGGCGAGGTGGGCGAGCGAGGTGGCGGCGAGCAGGCGCGGCGGCTCGTCGCCGGGCCGGCCGACGAGGGCGGCCTCGAACATGTCGCGGTAGGGGCCGTGCAGGCTCAGGATGCCCTTGGGGATGCCGGTGGTGCCGCCGGTGTGGCGGATGCCGAGGTCGTCGTCGGGGCCGATGCGTACGGCGGGTTCCTCGGCGCTGCGGTGGGCGGAGGCGGCGACCACGTCCTCGCCGATGTGGCCCGACTCGGGGCCGGGGCCGAGGGTGAGGACGGTCGGGACGTCGATCAGCGGCAGCAACTCGGCGGCGTCCGCGTGCCGTTCGGCGTCCACCAGCAGGACCGTGGTGTCCACGCTGGCCGTGATCTCGGCCAGCACCGGGGCGCTCATCCCGTCGTACAGGCTGACCACCCGGGCGCCCGCCAGGCCGGCCGCGTAGCGGGCGCTGAGCGCCTCGGGGGTGTTGCCGGTGAGCAGGGTGACCGTGTCGCCGCGGCCCACGCCCCGGGCCAGGAGCTCGTGGGCGAGCCGGTAGGTGGTGGCGGCGAAGTCGCCGGCGGTGATCTCGGCGCGGTCGGCGGTGGTGATGGCCCGCCGGTGCGGGTCGGACACCAGCGACCGGAGGATCAAGGCGGGTGCGCTGACGAACTCCTGGTCGGTCATGGCCACTTCTTCCTTGTAGTTTGCAACCATGTCGTCAGGCTAACTCCACCGCCGCCCGGTGTTGTCGAGTTCAGGCCATGTCAGGTCGTAGGACTGAGGGGAAGTCGGCCGGAGGGTGGAGGGCCGGATCGGCGACGGCGTCCCGGTGTTCGTCGGGCGCGGTGACGATCACATGGCCCTGCCGGCCCGGGAGTTCGGGGATCAGGGCGCTGTGGCAACCCCGGCTGTGGTGGATCTCGACCGGGGCGGGCATTTCGCCGTCGAGGCGCAGTTCGCCCGTGGTCGGCGGGCCGTCGGGCGGGGCGGAGATCGGCCCGGTGCGCGGGTCGAGGTCGAAGCGGTCGGAGTTGGCGAGAAAGGTGTCGAGTCGCGACCGCGGGCTGGTCGAGGACCCGATCCGGTGGACGGGCGGCAGCGGGTCTCGCGGGGGGTGGAGGCGTGGAAGGTGTGCGGCCGGTTGCCGAACTGCACGGAGTGTTCTCCCAAGTCACCGTATCGGCGCGGCAGTTGGCGCCGGTGGTCGGCAGACTGTGCGGCGGGAGGCGCGGCTGCAGCCGGTTTCCGGGGGCGGGCCCGCCGGATCCTCTCGGCGGGCCCGCCCGACGCCCCGGCGACTACCGGTCGGCGGTGAGCTTGCCGGCCGCGCCCCAGTTCTCCGGCTGGTACTCCTGGATCCACACGTACACGCTCTCGGCGGGGACTTCCAGCGCCTCCACGAACGCCTCGGTGACCTTCTTGACCAGCTCGCGCTTCTGCTCGACGTTGCGCGGGCCCTGCTGGATGGTGACGATCGGCATCTTCGGCTCCTGAACGGGTTTCTCCGGCCGGGCTCTTGCGTCCGGCTCTTCCGCCGGTCTCCCCGGCTGAGAACAGTCCACCCGATCAGGGCCGCCGCACCCAGACCCGAATCGCTCTGACAGTGATCACGAATCCTGATCGTCCCAGGTCGGAAGCGTTCCGCGGCAGGCCGCCAGGAGCAGCCGGGGGAGCGGGGCGGACCGCCGTACGGCGAGCGAGGTCGGCAGGGCCAGCGGGATCCGAGAGGGCCGGAAGGCCACCCGGGGGAAGTTCGTCATCCGGGCGTTGGCGGCGTACACCACCGTCCACATCGGGGTCCCGGTGCCGATCGAGGCCAGGGTGTCCTGGAGGGCGCCGTGCGCCGGGCCGAGGACTGGCCGGAAGCCGGCCCGTGCGCAGGCGCCCGTCACCAGGTCCACCAGGGCCGGGTTGTTGCGGCGGTCGGTGAGCCGGAGCGGCAGGGTGGCGAGGTCCGCGAGGTCCACCTCGGGTTGCTCCGCCAGCGCGTGCCGGGCGGGCAGCGCCAGCACCAACTCGTCCTCCCAGACCGGCAGGAAGCGCAGCTCGGGACTGTTCTCGGCGATCGCCCCGCGCACGAAGGCGGCGTCGAGCCGCCCGTCCGCCAGCCGCGCCAGCCGCTCCCGCACCGGCACGGAATGCAGTTCGACGCGCACCCCGGGCGCCTGCCGCTGGTAGGTGTCCAGGATCAGGTCGAGCCGCTCGCCCAACCCGCTGACGGTGCCCAGCCGCAGCACCGCGGGCGCGGCCAGATCGGCGGCCAGCGCCCGTGCGGCGTCCTCGGCCGCCAGGACGTCCCTGGCCGCGGGCAGGAACCGCTCACCCGCCGGCGTCAGCCGCACGTGCCGGGGCGACCGGTCGAACAGCTCGACCTTCAACTCCCGCTCCAGCCGCCGGACCTGCTGGCTCACGGCGGGCTGCCCGAGCAGCAGCCGCTCGGCGGCCCGGCCGAAGTGCAGCTCCTCGGCGACGGCGACGAAGCAGCGCAGCTGCCGTAGCTCCATGCGGTTCCCCTGCTCGGTGGGTCGACCGGCTCATGGTCGCAGGCCGGAGCGGGGCCCGCTTCCGGGGGTTCTCCCGCCACGGTGCCGGTTCGGCTGTTCCCGCCCAGCCGTCGCGCCTCGGCCGGTCCCGCGCGGCTGATCCCGCTCAGCCTGCAGCCGGCCGGACGAGCTGCTCGCTCGCGCTCCGGCCCTTGTGGCTCACCTTGGGCAGGCGTGCCAGGAACGCGTCGAACTCGGCGCGCTCCGCCTCGGTGAACGGGGCCTTGAGCACCGTCGCCGACTGCGGCGGGGTGCCCACCTTCTGCGAGAGCACGGTCCACGCCACGGGGTTGTGCGCGACCTTGTTGACCGCGGACCAGGGAATGCGGCGGTCCGTGGCCGGGGTGGTCAGCCGGAGGCCGTCGTCGGTGAGCCTGACGGTCGTCGGCCCGACGTAGCGCGGGGCGACCTTCAACCCCATCCGCCTGCCGCCCGCGGTGATGTTCACCACCTGCACGAACCCGAAGAAGAACGCGGCTATCGCGAACCAGGTGCTGCCCACGGCCGCACAGGCCACGGCCACCAGCAGCCACAGTCCGACGATGGCCCACCGCAGCCAGGGCCGGGCGGACGCGTTCGCCGTCACCGAGGCGACGATGTCCTCGGTGGTGGCCTCGTAGGTGACCTGGATGTCCATGCTCGTGTGCTCCTGCTTCGTAGTGGCGGCACATCATGGCGGCCATGTGTCGTCCGCGGCAAACAGGGGCGGGTGAGGGGCCGGCCGTTCCGAGGCGGTTGTTCGAGGTGGTCGTTCGAGGCGGTCGGAGGCACCCCTCCGGGTGGTCTATAGTTAACCCATCACCCAGATGCGCGGGTGGCGGAATAGGCAGACGCGCTGGATTCAGGTTCCAGTGCCCGAAAGGGCGTGGGGGTTCAACTCCCCCCTCGCGCACAGCGAACGGCCGGTTGATCCTCGGATCGACCGGCCGTTCTGTTTTCCCGGTCAGCGGCAGAGTTTCTCCGGGAACGACGGCTACGTCACCGCCGCACTCGGCGCCGGGGCCGGCGGCTTCGCACTCGAGCGGCTTCCCGTTGCCGCGGGCGGCGCTACGCGCAGAACCGGGCCCACGCGGTGGTGATCGCGTATGGGTCCGGCCTGTGGTGCCGGGGATGAGCGGCTGACGTGGCCGGCTGACCGGGCTCGAACCGGGGCCCCATTAGGCTGGGCCGGTCGGCCGTACACGCCTGGGGGGAATCGGCACGTGAGCTTGATGGAGCACGATCCGCGGGAGATCGGCGGGTACCTCCTGGAGGGCAGGCTCGGCGCGGGCGGGATGGGCGTGGTCTACCGGGCCCGGTCGGTGTCCGGCCGGCAGGTGGCGGTCAAGGTGATCCGGCCCGAGCTGGCCGCGGACGCGGAGTTCCGGGCCCGGTTCAGGCTGGAGGTCACGGCGGCGCGCAAGGTCAGCGGCGCGTTCACCGCGCCCGTCCTCGACGCGGACGCCGACGCCCCGGCGCCCTGGCTCGTCACCCTGTTCGTCCCCGGTCCGTCCCTCGGGGAACGGGTCGCCGGCCAGGGCCCGTTGGCCCCGCCGGAGGTGCGCCGCCTCGCGGCCGGGCTGGCCGAGGCCCTGCGCGAGATCCACCGCGTCGGGCTGGTGCACCGTGACCTCAAGCCCGGCAACGTCCTGCTCGCCGAGGACGGCCCGCGCGTCATCGACTTCGGCATCGCCCGCAGTGCGGGCGAGACCCAGCTCACCAGCACCGGGGTCGCCGTCGGCACGCCGCCGTTCATGGCGCCCGAGCAGTTCCGGGACGGCAGCGCGACGACGGCCACCGATGTCTTCGCCCTCGGTTCGGTGCTCGCGTTCGCCGCCACCGGGCGCGGTCCGTTCGGCGCGGACTCCTCGCACGCGGTGGGCTTCCGGGTCGTCTACGAGGAGCCGGACCTCGCGGGGATGGCGCCGGAGCTGTACCCGCTGGTCATCGGATGCCTGGCCAAGGATCCGGCACAACGGCCCACCGTGGACGGGCTGTTGAGGATGATCGCGGAGGGGGCCCGGGAACGGACGGTCCAGCTGCGGACGGGGCCGGTGGCTCCGGCCGTGCCGCCGGCCGTCGCCACGCCGACGGCCCCCAACCCGGTCGTCCCCGCCGCACCCGCGCCGCCACCCGGGCCGCCTGCCGTCGCTCCGTACCCGCCGACCGCCGCCCCCGGCCGGCCCCGTCGGCGGAAGGCCCTGATGATCGGCTCCTCGGTGGCCGCCGTGGTGGTCGCCGCGGCGGCCACGCTCGGCTACGTCGCCTGGCAGGACCAGCAGCGGCGGACCGGGCCGTCCGCGCTCCCCGCTGGGGTCGGCTGCGCCCCGGCGGGCAAGGCCACGGTCGGTGCGGACGGCATGGAGGCCGCCCTGGTCCAGCAGTGGACCGCGGACTTCGGCAAGGCCTGCCCGGACGACAAGCTCACCTACAAGCCCCCGTCCGGCAACACCGACGATCCGTTCAAGTACGCCAACGCCAGCGCCTTCGCCAACGCCGAGGTCGACGGCGCCGGCTTCGACACCGCGGTGACCGACGAGCAGGCGTTCCAGTACGGCAAGCACTGCACCGACGGCCGGATGTCCCAACTCCCGGTCACCGTGGCCCCTGTCGCGGTCGTCTTCAACGTGCCCGGGGTGACGGACCTGGTGTTCGACGCCCCGACACTCTCCAAGATCTTCCAGCACCAGATCGAGACCTGGAACGACCCTGCGATCAGGGCGCTCAACCCGGCCGCGGTGCTGCCGAGTTCACCGATCGGCATCCGGGTCCCGGCGGCCATGTCGTGGTCCGGCTACGTCTTCCAGCAGTACCTCAGCAAGGCCGGCGGCTGGCCGTACGAGGTGGGCGCGCACTGGGATCCCGCCATGAAGGCCGCGCCCGGTACGACCGAGGCGAGCATCCCCGGCGCCGTCGCCGGCGCACCCGGGTCGATCGGCGTCGTCCCGCTGAAGGACGTCGGGAACCTCCCCACAGCCCGGGTGCGGACCGGTGACTCCGACGTGGCGCCGAGCGTCCAGGCCGCCGAGACGATGGCCGCGACCGGCACGGTGGAGACCTCGGACAGCCGGGTGTCGGTCAAGCTCGACTACCAGAAGCCGGTGAAGGGCGGATATCCCGTGGTCGGATTCGGCTACCTCGGCTTCTGCGAGCGCGGCGGGGGCTCCGCCTCCGTGATGGCGAGCCTGGCGTCCTACGCGGTCAGCGGACCGGGCCAGGCGACGGGCGAGTCGCTGAAGTACGGCACGCTGCCCCCGGCCGTGGCCCAGCAGGTGCGGAGCACCCTGGCCGGGCTCCGGTCCGAGTAGGCCCGGCGCGCCCGGACGGCCTCGGCTGCCCGGGCACGCACGGGCCCGCCGGCTGCTACTCCTCCACCTGGACCTTGTCGGCCTGCATGCCCTTCTGGCCCTGGACGGCTTCGAAGGAGACCCTCTGGCCCTCCACGAGGGACTTGAAGCCGCCCCCCTCGATCGCCCTGAAGTGCACGAACAGGTCGGGGCCGGACTCCGGGGTGATGAAGCCGTAGCCCTTCTCGTCGTTGAACCACTTCACGGTGCCGCGCTGGCGCTCGGCCATGTCCACTCCTCGGGATCGGATCGCACTGTGCCGCGATCCTCTCACGCAGAGGCTCTCACTCGACACGAAGAGTAGCGACCGTCGCTGTGGGCGTCGCAGCGGCGTCCGCCGAGGCGTGCAGGAGGAGGTCGCGCAGGGCGGCGGCGGGTTCCGAGGGGTCGACGGGGGTGAGGACGACCTGGTCGGCGGTGGTGGAGGGGCCGGTGAGCGGGATGACGCGCAGGCCGGGGGGCCGGTGGTCGAGGGCGGACCCGACGGTGATGCCGATGCCGCTGCCCGCGGCGACGTGCGCGGCGATGGCGTGGACGCTGTCGGCGGTGCGGATGATGCGCAGGTCGGCCCCGCCGATCCGGAAGGCGGACAGCAGGCGGTCGCAGAGGCCGCTGTTGATCTGGTGCGGCCAGGTGAGCAGCGCGGCCGCGGAGAGTTCGGCGGCGCTCAGTTCGGCGCGTCCGGCCAGGGGGTGGGCCTCGGGGACGAGCGCCACGAACCGCTCGGTGGACAGCACCCGCGCGCGGACGCCGGTGACGCCGTCGCCCGCCCAGCCGATGCCCAGGCCGATCGTCCCCGCCCGCAGGGCGGTGAGGACGGCGGTGGTCGGCATCGGCTCGGGCACGATCGTCACGTCGGGGAAGCGCTCGCGCAGTCGCGGCAGGCAGCGCAGCAGCAGCTGGTGGCCGGTGTACTCGGCGTGGCCGACGACGAGCGTGGTGCCGGTCCGCTCGCCGGCGGCCAGGGCGCGCCCGCGCTGCTGGAAGCGGCGCAACTGGGCGAGGGCGGCGTGGGCGTCGGGCAGCAGTTCGGCGCCGAGGTCGGTGAGGGACACCCGGCGGCTGGTGCGGTGGAACAGCCGCCCGCCGAGGGTGGTCTCCAGCCGTCGGACGGCGTCGCTGACGGTGGGCTGCCCCCGGTGGAGACGGGCGGCGGCCCGGCCGAAGTGGAGCTCTTCGGCGACCGCGACGAACGCTTCCAGTTCGATCCTGTCCACGGCGCCAGGCTACCGCGATCGATCGGTGCGGCCGATCGCTGCGCGCCGGTGTTCGGCGTTGATGCCCCGCCGCGCCCAGGCTGAGATGGGTGGTGAGCAGGAGTTCCCCAGCAACGGAAGCAGTGAATCGACATGAGGTTCAAGGACGTTGACCGTGAGCAGGACACGCCGACGGTCATCGTGGCGGTGGTCTACCACTCGGTGCACGGGCACACCCGGGTGCTCGCGGAGCACCTCGCCGAGGGGGCCCGGCTGGTGCCCGGGGCCGAGGTGCACCTCGCCGAGCTCCGGGCCGAGGACGTCAACGCGGGCCGCTGGCACGACCCGGAGGTGCTGGCGCTGCTGGCCCGCTCCGACGCGGTCGTGTTCGGCTCCCCGACGCTGATGGGCAGCGTGTCGGCGGTGTTCAAGGCCTTCATGGAGGCCGCGTTCACGCCGTTCGTCACCCAGGGGTGGAAGGACAAGCTGGCCGGCGGCTTCACCATGTCCGCCTCGCAGAGCGGCGACAAGCTGGCCGTCCTCCAGCAGCTGTCGGTGTTCGCCGCGCAGTTGGGCATGCAGTGGATCGGCGTGGGCGACATGCCGGGCAACAACTGGAGCGGCGGCAGCCGCGACGACCTGAACCGGCTCGGCTCCTGGCTGGGCCTGATGAGCCAGAGCCACGCCGACCTGGGCCCCGAGCAGGCCGGATCGCGCGGCGACCTGCTCACCGCGCAGCGCTACGGCGAGCGGATCGCCCGGCTGACCCAGCGCTGGGTCAACGCCGTGCCGTACGGGACCCCGCGGATGACCGAGCACGAGGCCCGCGCCCTCTCCGCCTCGCTCCGGGAGGAGCAGGCGGCACCGGCGGGGCGCTGACGCCGGCGGCCTGGTGGCCCGTGGTGCCGCCTGGCACCCCGGGCCACCGCGGGCGTCACGCCAGGCTGAGCGTCAGGTTGACGCAGACGCCCACCACGACGACGGCCAGCAACACCCAGGGCCAGAGCGGTCGTTCCTTCGGGGGCTGCCATCCGGACATCGCTTCTCCTGTTCGCCGTGCGGAGGTGGGGAGGGCGGCGGATCACCTCCGCCGCACGGCGAGGCTATTCCGGGGCCGGTGGCGCGCGCAGTCGGGTCCCCTGCCGTTCGCGGGTGCAGTTCTCTGCACCCGACCCACCGCGCCGACCGTTCAATCGTGCTGGGCCGCAGTCGAGTTCAGGTACGTGAGCACGGCGCGCACCCGCCGGTGTCCACCGTCCGTGGCCGGCAGCCCGAGCTTGGCGAAGATGTTGCCGATGTGCTTGTTCACCGAGGTCTCCGCGATGAACAGCAGCTCGGCGATGGCGCCGTTGCCGTGCCCCTCCGCCATCAGTGAGAGGACCTCCCGCTCGCGGGGACTCAGCACCTCCAGCGGGTCGTCGCGCACCCGGCGCACCATCAGCTGGGAGATCACCTCGGGGTCCATGGCCACCCCGCCGCCCGCGACCCGGTCCAGGGCCAGCAGGAACTCCTCGACCCGGCTGACCCGGTCCTTGAGCAGGTAACCGACCCCGGAGGCGCCGTTGGCCAGCAACCGGGCGGCGTAGGCGTGTTCGACGTACTGGGAGAGCACCAGGACCGGCAGGTCCGGCAACTGTTCCCGGGCGGACACCGCACTGCGCAGCCCCTCGTCCCGGTAGGTCGGGGGAAGCCGGACGTCCAGCACGGCGACGTCGGGGCGGTGCTCCAGCAGAGCGGGCAGCAGGCTGTCGCCGTCCTCCACGGTCGCGCAGACCTCGTGGCCCACGCTGGTCAACAACAGCGAAAGGCCCTCCCGCAGCAGGACGTTGTCCTCGGCGATCACGATCCGCACGGCAGCTCCACTCGAAGTACGGTCGGCCCGCCGGGCGGACTGTGCAGCTCGGTCACGCCGTCGAAGGCCGCGACGCGGCGCTTGATGCCGCGGATCCCGCTGCCGGAGCCGGTCGTGGCCGCCCCGCCCCGCCCGTCGTCCCGGACGCAGATGTGGATCCTGCTCCCGGTGGTGCGCAGCCGCACCTCGCTGCTCTCGGCCCCGCTGTGCTTGGCGACGTTCGTCAGCGCCTCGGAGATGACGTAGTAGGCCGCGGCCTCCACCGCGGCGGGCGCCCGACCGCCCCGCGGGCCGTACGCCAGGTCCAGCCTGGTGGGGATCTGGCAGGCCGCCACCAGCGAGCGGGTCGCCTCGGCCAGGCCGTGGTCGGCGAGCACCGGCGGATAGATGGAGCGCACCGCGTCCCGCAGCGACCGTGCCGCCTGGTCGGCCAGGTCGCGGGCTTGGTCGATCATTTCGGGTAGCTTCTCGGGGTCGTCCCGGAGCATCCGCTTCATCAGGGCCAGCCGCAGCGACACCGACACCAGTCCGGCCTGCGCACCGTCGTGCAGGTCCCGCTCGATGCGCCGCAGTTCGGCGGCGTGCGCCTCCAGGGCCTCGGCCCGGGTGACGGTCAGCTCCTCCACGCGCTCGGCGAGGGAGGTCCGGCGCTCGCGCGGCCCGAGCAGCGTCCGGGTCGTCAGGGCGTGCAGCTGGGCGCACCAGGGGAGCAGCCAGCCGGCCAGTGCTCCGTAGGCCAGGCCCACGGTGCAGGCTCCCAGCGCCGATCCCCACGAATCGATGTTCCAGACGAGGAACTGGGCGGGCTCGGGCACGATCTGCCACCACAGCGGAACGGTCAGCCAACTGGCCGCCCCCACGCACAGGCCGACGGCCAACGCGGCGCCGAGCGTGCCCAGCGCGGCGTGCAGCAGCAGCCACAGCAGGTCGGTGCCGGTGGCCCGGTCGGTGAGCATCGCCTGCGCGCGGACCAGCAGCCCGCCCTCGGCCGCCCGGTAGGAGGACGGGATGTCGCAGTCCAACCACCGCCCCGCGCGCCGACGGTGGGCGTCGGCGACCCGCCGGAGCCGGGCCAGCGAGAGCGGCAGCAGGTACAGCCCGGGGCCGACCAGGCTCAGCACGAACACCGTGAGGAGGGCGTAGCAGTCGAGGAGTGCCACCACCGCGGTGCCGCCGACTTCCAGGAGGTACCGCAGCGCCAGGAAGAACCGCCGGACGAAGCCCCGCCGGGTGATGGCCGGGGGCAACCCGCGGCGCGGCCGCTGGGTAACGCCATCCATCGTCGCCAAGCCCCCGTTGCCCGTTTTCGCCCACGCTATCACCGCGAGGTGATCCCCGAGGCTCGTCCGCCGGCCGCACCGGAGGGGGGCAGTCAGCTGCACCTTCGAACTCCAGCGAACACCGTGGTGTCCGCAGAGGCCTTGCTCCTAGCGTGAGTTGGACGTGTTGGCGAGAGGGCGGGAAGGTGGGCGCTGTGGTGCACGGCCAGTGGGCGGTGGAGCTGCGGTCGGTCGGGAAGACGTACGGCCGGGGAGCCGGTGAGGTCACCGCGCTGCGCGATCTGAGCATCTCCTTCGACCGGGGCTCGTTCACCGCGGTCATGGGCCCGTCGGGCGCGGGGAAGAGCACCTTCCTGCACTGCGCGGCAGGACTGGACCGTCCGAGCTCGGGCTCGGTGCGGCTGGCCGGCACGGACCTGACCGCACTGGACGAGGCTCAGTTGACCATGCTGCGCCGGGAGCGGGTCGGCTTCATCTTCCAGGCGTACAACCTGTTGGGGGCGCTCACGGTGGCGGAGAACATCACGCTGCCGCTGCTGCTCGCCGGGGTCGCGCCCGAGCCGGGTCGGCTGGAACGGGTGGCGCGGCGGGTCGGGCTGTCGGAGCGGCTGCAGCACCGGCCGGCTCAGCTGTCCGGCGGCCAGCAGCAGCGGGTGGCGATCGCCCGGGCCCTGATCGCCGAGCCCGAGGTGATCTTCGCCGACGAGCCGACCGGCGCGCTCGACAGCCGGACCGGCCGTCAGGTGCTGTCGCTGCTGCGGGAGGTCGTGGACCGGGACGGCAACACCGTCGTGATGGTGACCCACGACCCGGTCGCCGCCTCCTTCGCGCAGCGGGTGGTGTTCCTGGCGGACGGCGCCTTCGCCGAGGAGATGGCGGCGCCGACCGCCGACCGGGTGGCCGCTCGGATGGCCCGCCTCGAAGAGTGGTGAGCCGATGGTGTTCAAGCTCGTCCTCATGACCCTGCGGGAGCGCAGGGCGGGGTTCGTCGGGGCATTCGTGGCGCTGGCCGGGGCCTCGATGCTGATCACCGCGTTCGGGGCGCTGCTGCAGTCCGGACTGGGTCCGGGGGTCGCCACCCAGCGCTACGCCGGGGCGCCGGTGGTGGTCGGGGGCAAGCAGTCGTTCGAGGTCACCGACGGCAAGACCAAGAAGAAGCCGCTGCCCGTGCCGGCGCCGCTGAACAGCGACGTGACCGACAAGGTGGCCGGGGTCGAGGGTGTGCGGCGTGCGGTTCCGGACGTCGGCTTCCCCGCCCAGGTGGTGGACGAGGACGGTGGGCTGAACGCCGGCGGCGGCGAGCAGCCGTCGAGCGGGCACGGGTGGTCCAGTTCGGTGCTGGGCCCCTTCGCGCTGGAGCGCGGACGGGCTCCGCAGCGGGCGGGCGAGGTGGTGCTGGACGCGCGGCTGGCCGACCGGGTCGGGGCGTCGCCCGGCGAGCGGGTGCGCCTGGCGACCACGCGGGAGGCGCGGGAGTACACCGTCACCGGGGTGGCCTCGCTGAAAGGGGGCGGGGTGCCGCGCTCGCCTGCGGTGTTCTTCACAGACGCCGAGGCGACGGTGCTCTACGGCCACCCCGGCCGGATCGACGCGGTCGGGGTGCTGGTCGCGCCGGGCTCCGACCCGGGCGAGGTGGCGGACCGGATCGACAGGGCGCTGGCCGGGGCGGGCGCCGACACCTATCTGGGCGAGGACCGCAGCCAGGTGGAGTTCCACGACGTGGCCTCGGCCCGGACCAGCCTGGTCGAGCTGGCGGGCTCGCTCGGTGCGACGGTGGTGCTGATCGCGATGATCGTGGTGGCCAGCACCCTCGCGCTCGGCGTGCACCAGCGCCGCCGTGAGCTGGCCCTGTTGCGGGCGGTCGCGGCCACCCCGCGCCAGGTGTACAAGATGATGGCGGCCGAGGTCCTGATCGTCTCCCTGGTGGCCTCGGTGATCGGGTGCGTGCCGGGCATCCTGGTGGCCGAGGTGCTGATGGGCGCACTGAGCGTGATCGGCATGGTGCCCGAGGACTTCGCGTCCTCCGCCGGTCCGGTGCCGGCGCTGGTCGCCGTCCTGGCCTCGGTGCTCGCGGCGGAGGTGGCCGCGGTCGGGGTCGCCCGCAAGGCGGTGGCGATCCGGCCGGTGGAGGCGATGGGCGACGCCCGGACCGAACCGGCGAAGCTCGGGCGCGGCCGGATCTTCTTCGGCGTCCTGCTGTTCCTGCTCGGCGCCGCGGGCTCGCTGCTGCCGCTGTTCTTCGGCAGCGTCTTCGCGGTGGCCGGGGCGGGCACGGGCGGGCTCGTCATGATCATCGCCGTGCTGGTGCTGGCTCCGCCGGTGGTGAGCCTGGCGAGCCGGCTGATGGCCGGCCCGGTCCGCCGGCGCACCGGGCCGCACGGCTACCTCGCGGTGGCCGACATCCGGGCCGACGCCCACCGGCTGGCGGCCGGCATCGGCCCGCTCACCCTGGCGATCGGCTTCGCCCTGGTGCAGCTGTGCATCCCGACGACGACCGCGACGGCGGCCCAGGAGCAGGCTGAGGCGGGCATCGTGGCCGAGTTCACGGTGCAGGGCGGGCCGGGCGGGCCGCCCCTCGCCGTGGTCGAGGACGCCTCGGCGCTGCCGGGGGTGGCCGCCGTCACGGGGGTGATCCGGGTCCAGGTGAACGGTTCCCGGAAGGTGCTCGACTCGCCGGAGATCTTCGAGTACCAGGCCCAGGGGGTCACTCCGGACAAGGTGGCGCGGACCATGGACCTGGGCGTCACCAAGGGTTCCCTGGACGGCCTCCGCGGCGACGTGGTGGCGATCAGCGGCGGTGCGGCCAGCACCCTGGGCGCCCACGTCGGCGACCGCGTCCGGCTGAACCTCCCGGACGGCGCCGAGATCAGGCCCGTGGTGGTCGCGGTCTACGACCGGGGCCTGGGCTTCGGCGACGTGACGCTCCCGCAGGACACGGTGCTGGCGCACAGTTCCCGCCAGCTGGAGGACGCGGTGTTCGTCAGGACCGCCGCGGGCGCCGACAGGGGCCAGGTCGGCCAGGCGCTGCGCGGCCTGGCCGTCCGGTACCCGGGTCTCAAGGTGCTGGACGGGGGCGGCCTTTCGGCCGCGCAGCAGGAGCGGGCGATGTCCTCGGTGCTGACCAGCGCGCTGCCGCTGGCGCTGGTCTTCGGCTACCTCGCCATCGCGGTGGCCAACTCCCTCGTACTGGCGACCCTCGGCCGGATGCGGGAGTTCTCGCTGCTGCGGCTGGTGGGTGCGCCGAGGGAACAGGTGGTGCGGATGATGCGGGTGGAGGCGGGGATGGTGGTGGTCATCGCGGTGGTGGTGGGTACCGCGGTGCCGCTGCTGCCCCTGGTCACGGTGAGCCTGGGGCTGACCGGGTCGCCGGTGCCGCACTTCCCGGTGCTGATGTACCTGGGGATCGTCGCGGTGACCGCGCTCATCGGACTGAGCGCGGTCCTGGTGCCCACCCGGTTCGCGCTGCGGACCCGCCCGGTGGAGGGCATCGGCCTGCGGGAGTAGCGCCCGGCCGGCCCGTGGACCTGTGGACCCGCGGCGCGAGCGGACGCGCCACGGGCCCGCCGGCGGTGACCGGGCCGCTTCGTCACCCCCAGGGGTCGATCGGGGTGAGGGTGCCGAGCCGGTCCTCGACGTGCTGGGCGGCGGCCAGGCAGAGGTCCTCGCGGAACGGGCGCCCCACCAACTGCACGCCGGTGGGAAGGCCTTCGGGGTCCAGACCGGTCGGGACGGCGACGGCCGGGACACCGACGAAGCTGGTGACCGAGCAGAGGCGCATGGCCGAGGCGACCCGGGCCCGCCCGGCCTCGTCCCGGGACTCCAGGCCCGGTTCCACCGGCGGCTCGGTGAAGACCGGACCGAGCAGCAGCGGGTAGGCGTCCAGGAACTCCGCCCAGGAGCGGCGGATGTTCATCCAGCTGCCCGTGAGCGCGATCAGCCCAGCAGCGTCGACGGGCGGGCTGTGGCGCATGGTCAGCTCGATGTAGCGGTCGCCGCCCTCGCCCAGCAGCTGTCGTACGGCAGGCCAGCTGGGGGCGAATTCGGTGTTGGTGAGCTGTTGGTAGGCCTTCAGCGCCTCGTCCAGCCGGGGGACGTCGGGGACCTCGTCCACCTGGTACCCGGCGTCGCGCAGGGCTTCGGCGGCGGCCCCGACGGCGCGGCGGACGGATGGGTGGACGCCGTGGCCGCCAGGGTCGGCGACCACGGCGACCCTCGGCGGGCCGTCCGGGGGCTCGCCGTACAGCGGGGCCGGGACGGCGCGCGGATCGCGCGGGTCCGGCCCGGCCAGGGTCTCGTAGGCGAGCCGGAGGTCCGCCACCGTGCGGGCCAACGGGCCGTCCGTGACCAGGAGTTGGGAGGCCGGTCCCGGGTCGTCCGGGCCCAGTGTCCGCTGGTCGGCGGCGAACCGGCCGGTCGTCGGCTTGAGCGCGGCGACCCCGCAGAAGGAGGCCGGGACGCGGACCGAGCCGCCGGAGTCGTTGCCGAGCCCCAGCGCGGACATGCCGGTGGCCACCGCCACGCCCTCCCCGCCGCTGGAGCCTCCGGGGGTGCGCGCGGCGTCCCACGGGTTGCGGGTGTCGCCGTACAGCTCGCTGCGGGTGTGCATCCCGGCCAGGATCAGGGTCGGCATGTTGCTGTGACCGATCGGGATCGCCCCGGCGGCGCGCAGCCGGGCCACCGGGACGGCGTCGGCGGGGGCGGTCAGCTCGCGGAAGCGCGGCGTGCCGAAGGTGGTCGGGACGCCCTCGACGCGGATGCACTCCTTGACCGTGAACGGCACCCCGGCGAGCGGGCCGAGCCGCTCGCCGGCCGCGCGGGCCCGGTCGGTCTCCCGGGCGGCGGCGCGGGCGCGGTCGGCGAGGAGCCGGGTGACGGCGTTCACCCGGGGATTGACGTCGGCGATCCGGGCGAGGTGGGCGTCCACGACCTCGCGGGCGGACGCCTCGCCGCTACGGACGGCGGCGGCGATGGCGCTCGCGGAAAGTTTCCACACGGGGGCTCCTCGGGGGTCGGTTCCGATGCGGTTGCATCGGAACCTTAGCGGGGGATCCGATACGCTTGCATCGAATTAATTCGGATGCGGATGCGGACGCGGACGGTCGGGCCGGACGTTCGGGTGCGGACGGGAAGAGCGGGGAGCGGGATGCCGAAACAGGTCGACCACGCGGACCGGCGCCGACGGATCGCCGACGCCGTGTGCGCGCTGATCGACGCCCAGGGCCTCGAAGGCGTCACCCTGCGGGACGTCGCCACCAGGGCGGACGTCTCCATGGGCGCCGTCCAGCGCTGCTTCCGCACCAAGGAGGAGATGCTGCGGTTCGCCCTCGGCCACATCGGCGCCCGCGTCACCGAACGCGCCCACGGCCGGGTCGTCGCCAGCCCCGCCCAGTCCGCCGCCAGCACCGTCGGACACGTGGTCGGCGAGGTCGCCCTGCTGCGCGACGAACACCGGGCCGAAGCGCGGATCTGGCTCGCCTTCCTCGCCGCCGCCGCCGTCAACCCGCCCCTGGCGACAGCCCTTCGGGCCAGCTACGCCGACCTCGAAGGGCTGCTCGCACGGCTCGTCGCGGAAGCCTCGGACGCCGTCGACGCCCGGCGCGAAGCCCGTACCCTGCTCGCCCTCGCCGACGGGCTCACCGCACACGTGCTCCTCGGCCACCGGACGGCGGCCGAGGCGGAGGAGCTGCTGCACGCGCACCTCGCCGGAGTGTGGGCGGCCGGCGCCGGGCGCTGAGAACCCCCTCGAATTCCGTTGCCACGGAGCGGCGTTACGGCGAGGATCGGTTCGTGGCCGAGCTGAAGCCGTACCCGAAGATCCCCGCCCGGGGGCGCCCCGGCGCGCCCGGGAGCCGCGAGTGGATCGCGGCGGAGAAGGTGCACGGCGCGCACTTCGCCGTCGTCTGCGAAGGCCCCTCGGTGCGGCCCGCCAAGCGGCGCGGCCTGCTGGGCGACGAGGAACTCGACGCCTTCTTCGGCGTGAGCCGGATCTGGCCGCAACTCCTCGTCGCCGCCGGGCGCTTCGCGGCGGTGCTACGGGCGGCCCGGGGTGAATCCGCCGTCGTCACCGTCTACGGCGAACTCGCCGGCGGCCGCTACCCGCACCCCGACGTGCCCGTCGTCGCCGGAGCCGAGCCCGTGCAGACCGGCGTCTGGTACGCCCCCGGGCTTCGCTGGCTGCCCTTCGACGCGACGGTGGAGACGGCGGAGGGGCGGTGCTGGATCCCCGACCGCGAACTCCGCGCCGCCGCGTCCGCCGCCGGCCTCACCTGCGTGCCCCTGCTCGGGCACGGCAGCCTGAACGCCCTCCAGGAGCTCCCGGCCGCCTTCCCGAGCCGGGTCCCCGCGCTGTACGGACTGCCGGAACTGGCCGACAACCTCGCCGAGGGGTACGTGCTCAAACCGGCCGGCGAATGGCACGAGCCGGGCGCCGCCAGGCCCGTCGTCAAGGTCAAGCAGAAGGCCTTCGCCGAGGACGACCGCTACGACGGCGCCCGGCCCTGCCTCCCCCCGCCGGAGGGCGCCGCCGGCGTCCCCGCCTGGCTCCTCGTCCAGGCCTGCGCCTTCCTCACCCCCACCCGCGCCGCGGCAGCCGTCGGCAAACTCGGGCCGCGCGTGGCGGCGGGCGCGGTGGCGGCGGAGATCGCCCACGACGTGGCCGACGAACTCTCCGAGGCCCTCGGCGGACTGGAGCCCTCCACCCTGAGGGCGCTCGTGCACGCCCTCGGACCCGCGGCCCTCTCCCTCGCCCGCTTCGACGCGGCGGACCGACGGTGACGCCGCGCCGGCCCCGGCCGGAAAAAACCTTCCGGCCGATGTCGAAGTCCCCTGCCACCGCTCCGACTGAGTGGTGACGGCACGCCGAAGGGGCGTGCGGGACGACGAGGGGAACGACCGTGAAGTACGTCGCGATGATCTACGGCAACCAGGCCAAGTGGGACTCCTTCCCCGCCGAGGCCTGGCCCGAGGCGATCGCCAGGCAGGAGGCGTTCAACACCAGGTACCGCGACACCGGCGAACTCGTCGGCGCCTACGGGCTCGCGGACGCGGCCGCCGTACAGCTGGTGCGGCGCGCCGAGGGGGTGCCGGTGGTCACCGACGGGCCGTACCTGGAGACCAAGGAGTACCTGGCGAGCTTCTACCTCCTGGACTGCGAGAGCCTGGAGCGCGCCCAGCAGATCGCCGCCGACATGCCGTTCGCCGACCTGGAGCCGGTGGAGCTGTGGCCGGTCCTGCACGAGTCGCCGGCGAACGGGTGATCGTCCCCGCTGCCGCCGTCGAGGGCCTGCTGCGCGAACTGGCGCCGCAGGTCCTCGGCGTGCTCGTACGACGCCACGGCGGATCCTTCGACGCCTGCGAGGACGCCGTGCAGGACGCGCTGCTCGCCGCCGCCGTGCAGTGGCCGGCGGACGGGCTGCCGGCGAACCCGCTCGCCTGGCTGGTCACCGTCGCGGGCCGGCGGCTGATCGACCAGGTGCGCGGCGACGCGGCCCGGCGCCGGAGGGAGGAGGCGATCGCGCTGGCCACGCCCCGGTCGGCACTGCTGGCCCCGGCCGCCGACGCCGCCGCCCCGGCCGCGGACGACTCGCTCGCCCTGCTCTTCCTGTGCTGCCACCCGGCGCTGTCCGTGCCGAGCCGGATCGCCCTGACCCTGCGGGCGGTCGGCGGCCTGAGCACGGCGCAGGTCGCCGCCGCCTTCCTGGTGCCGGAGGCGACCATGGGGCAGCGGATCAGCCGGGCCAAGCAGACGCTCAGGACCACGGGCGGCGGGCTGGCGCTCCCGGAGGGCGAGAGCGGGGCCGAGAGGCTGCGCGAGGTGCGGCACGTGCTGTACCTGATCTTCAACGAGGGTTACGCGGCCAGCGGCGGCGAGGAGTTGACCGCACCGAGGCTGGCCGCCGAGGCGGTCCGGCTGACCCGGCTGCTGCTGCGCCTCACCCCCGGCGACGCCGAAACGGCCGGCCTGCTCGCCCTGATGCTGCTCACCGACGCCCGCCGGGCTGCCCGCACCGGGCCGTACGGCGAGCTCGTACCGCTGGAGGAGCAGGACCGGGGTCGCTGGGACGGCGAACTGATCGCCGAGGGGCTGGAGTTGCTGGCCTCCGTGCTGCCGCGGGGCACCGCCGGGCCGTACCAGGTCCAGGCCGCGATCGCCGCCGTCCACAGCGAGGCGGGGGCGGCCCGGGCCACCGACTGGCCGCAGATCCTGGCCCTGTACGACCTGCTGCTGCGCTTCGACGCCAACCCGATGGCCGCCCTCAACCGGGCCGTCGCGGTAGCGGTGGTCCACGGGCCGGCCGCCGGCCTGGCCCTCCTCGACGACCTGGCCGCCGACGAACGCCTCGCCCGCCACCACCGCCTCCTCGCCACCCGGGCCCACCTCCTCGCCCGCCTCGGCACGGACCCCGAAGCCGCCGCCCGCGCCTACCGCCGGGCCGCCTCCCGCGCCACCAGCGCCCCGGAGCGCCGCTACCTCACGGACCGCGCCCGCCAACTCCTGGCAGGGGCCTGACGGCCCGGAAGTCGGCGCGACCGAACCCCCGCGCGCGCCCGCCCGGGCGGGGCCGGAACGCGGCCCCGCCGTTCGCCGTTCGCCGTGCCCGAAGCGCCCGGAGGGGGCGCGCACCGCCCGCTCCCGCGCCGGTTCGCCCCTGCACGGGGGGTTCTCGCCACCCGCCTCTTATTGTACTGTCCGTCTAATAAGCTGGCGCGCGGGAACCCGCAGGAGCAGGCACCTGGAGGCAGCCATGGCTCTCACCCGGCAGGCGACCGAGCACGGCCACACGGCGGCCGACGACGACGTCTCGAAGCGGCTGCTGGAGTCGGCCGCCACCCTCTCCTTCGACCCCATGGCCGAGATCGACTGGGAGGCCCCCCTCCCGGAGGAGCACTACGGCCTCAACCCCGAGTGGAGCACCCTCTACGGCACCCGGCTCTGGGGCGAGATGACGGAGTGGCAGCGGGTCACCCTCACCCGGCACGAGGTCTGCTCGATCATGAACACCGGCATCTGGTTCGAGATGATCCTCCAGCAGATGGTGCTGCGCGACCAGTACCTCAAGAACCCCGCCAACGCCGAGTTCCAGTTCGCGCTCACCGAGATCGCCGACGAGTGCCGCCACTCGATCATGTTCGCCCGCGCCTGCCAGAAGATGGGCGTCCCCGCCTACCGGCCCAACACGGTGATCGCCCAGGCGGGGCGCGCCTTCAAGGCGCTCGCCAAGGGTGAACTCGCCTACGGCGGCATCCTGGTGGCCGAGGAGGTGCTGGACGTGATGCAGCGCGACTGGATGCGCGGGGAGAACGTCCTGGAGATCGTCCGCGGCACCTCCCGGATCCACGTGGTCGAGGAGTCACGGCACATGAAGTTCGCCCGGCAGGAGATCCGCGAGCGGATGCGCCACGCGGGCCCCGCGCGCCGCCGCACCTCGGCCACCGGCATCGCGATCGGCGCGTACGTCATCGTCAGCAGCATGGTCCACCCGGGCGTGTACAAGGCCGCCGGGCTGGACGTCGCGCGGGCGCTCGCGGAGGTGAAGGGGAGCGAGCACCGCAAGGCGATGATGCGCAACAGCTCCCGGCACCTGATGGCGTTCCTCGCCGGGGCCGGGCTGCTCACCAGCCGCTCGGCGGCCGTCTACCGCCGCGTGCACATGCTCTGACGGCGAACCGGGGCGACGACCCCGGAGCCGACCGACCAGCTAGGAGCCCACCCCGGCCATGGCCTACGCGATCACCCGTACCTGCTGCAACGACGCCTCGTGCGTCTCCGTCTGCCCGGTCAACTGCATCCACCCGACCCCGGACGAACCGGAGTTCGGCAGCACCGACATGCTGTACATCGACCCGCAGGCGTGCATCGACTGCGGCGCCTGCGCGGACGCCTGCCCGGTGGACGCGGTGTTCCCGGTCGACCGGCTGCGCGGGCCGGACGTCGTCTTCGGCGAACTCAACCGGGACTGGTTCCGCGACCACCCCAACGACCACGCCTGGGGTGTGCCCAGCTTCCCGCGCAGCCTGCCCGGCGAACTCGGCACGCTGCGGATCGCCGTGGTCGGCACCGGCCCCTCCGCCGGGTACACCGCGCAGGAGCTGCTGCGCTGCACCAGCGCCGAACTCACCATGATCGACCGGCTGCCGGTCACCGGCGGCCTGCTGCGGCACGGCGTCGCGCCCGACCACCAGTCCACCAAGCGGATGGCGGAGAGCTTCGCGAGCGTCTTCCACGACCCCCGGCTGCGGATGCACCTCAATCTGGACGTCGGCACCGACGTCACCCACGAGGAGCTGGCCGCGCACCACCACGCGGTGGTGTACGCGGTCGGCGCGGCCGCCGACCGGCGCCTCGGAGTGCCCGGCGAGGACCTGCCGGGCAGCCTGCCGGCGACCTCCTTCGTCCGCTGGTACAACGCCGACCCGACGGTGCCGGCCGACGCGGTGGAGCTGTCCGCCGAGCGGGTGGTGGTGGTCGGCAACGGCAACGTCGCGGTGGACATCGCCCGCGTCCTGCTCACCGACCCCGACCGGCTCGCCGCCACCGACATCGCCGACCACGCCCTGGCGGCGCTGCGCCGCAGCAGGGTCCGGGAGGTCGTGCTGCTGGCCCGGCGCGGGCCCGAGCAGGCGGCCTGGACCAGGCCGGAGTTCCTGGCACTGGCCCGGCTGCCCGGTGTCGAGCTGGTGGTCGAGGACCACCCGGAGGTGCGGGCCACGATCGAGGCGGCCGCGCCGGACTCCCGGGCCGGGCTGCTCGCGGGCCTGCCGCTGGTGCGCCACGACGGGGGCGCGGAGCCCGGACCGGGGCGGCGGATCGTGCTGCGCTTCCTCTCGGCGCCGGTCGAGCTGACCGGTGAGGACGGCCGGCTCTCTGGGCTGACCGTCGAGCGGACCACGCTGACGGCGGACGGCGAGCCGCTCGGGGTGGCGGGGGAGGGGGACACCCTGCGAGCCGGGCTGGTGGTGCGCTCGATCGGGCACCGGGGCGTACCGCTGCCGGGGCTGCCGTTCGACGAGCGGACCGGGACGGTCGCGCAGCGCGGTGGCCGGGTCGTCGACCCGGCCACCGGACGGGCGCTGCCGGGCGCGTACGTGGTGGGCTGGGCCAAGCGCGGGCCGTCCGGCGGGATCGGCGCCAACCGGGCCTGCGCCCGGGAGACGGTGGACGCGCTGCTGGACGACGCGGTGGCCCGGGCGCTGCCCGAGCCGCCTTCGGGGCGCGCGGAGTTCGAACGGCTCGTACGGCGGCGCCGGCCGGACGCGATGGGGCTGAGGGAGCTGCGCGCGGTGGACCGGGCGGAGCGCGAGCGAGGAGCGGCGCAGGGCCGGCCGCGGGTGAAGCTGGCGACGGTGGAGGAGCTGCTGGCGGCGGGCCGACGGCGCTGAGGCGCGCTCCCGGACCCGGCATCCGGGGCCCGCGCGGGTGGACGGGCGGGCCTTCCGGTTGACGTGGCCGTGACCCGGCGCGACAGTTCGGACGTCAGCCGCACCGTCCCCCGCCCGGCCGGCAGCACCGCTCGTCCACGGCGGCGGTCACCTCGCCGGCTTGACGGCCGTGTGAACGTACCAGGCGACGTACTCGCGCACGTCGTACATCTCCACCGTGGAGCGGAGGTTGAGCCATCGCGCCGGGTCGCCGAAGCGGCGCAGCACCTCCCAGGGCAGCCGGAAGTACGCGTGCACCGCCTCGGTGGTGGGCGTGTAGTACGGCGTCGCGTCCAGGGCCTCCTCGACCTCGAAGCCGGCCGCGGCGAGCAGCTGCGGCAGGTTGCCCGCGTGGTAGAGCCGGGCGCCGGTCATCGCCATCGAGTCCAGGTACGGTTCGAGCAACGCCCTTGCAGATGGCGGCAGTTCCTCCAGCGGCCCGGTGCTCATCGGGCCGAGCAGCACCAGTCGGCCGCCCGGGCGCAGCACCCGGTGGAACTCGGCCAGGGCGCGGGCGGGGTGGTAGGAGTGGACGAGCGTCTCCATCGAGTAGGTCCCGTCGAACTCATCGTCCTGGAAGGGCAGTTCGTGGTAGTCGCCCCAGCGGAAGACGGTCCGGCCGTCCAGGGCGGCGCGGGCGCTCAGCCGACGGGCCTCGGCGAGGTGGAAGTCCAGCACGTCGACCCCGGTGACCAGCAGCCCGAACCGGGTCGCCATCGCCCGGGCCACCACCCCGGCTCCGCAGCCCGCGTCCAGCACCCGCGATTCGGCGGGCAGGGCCAGCTTGCGGCCGAGCACGTCCTCCAACTGCCGCTGCGCCCGCCACAGTCGCCACTTCGACTGCCCGGGCTCGGTCCACCCCCAGTGCCGGGCGTTGCGCGCCACCCGGGTGTAGAACCACCGGCTGCCGGTGCGTCCGTACACCCGGCGCAGCGCGGCGAGGTCGAGTTCCTGAGCGCCCATGCGGACACGCTAGCCGCGCTCCGGCGGCCCCTCCCGGCGGCGCCACGGGGGCTGCGCCGCCGGGAGGGATGGTGGGCTCGTCGGACCAGGTGATCAGCCGATCAGGGGGTCCCGGCGCCCGGCGGACACCAACTGCTCCGTTCCCCCGCCGGGCCCGCGCCCTGTTCGGTCCCCCACCCGATCGAGCCGGACCTGCCGGACCTGCCACCGGACCTGCCGGAACGTCTCGCGGACCTGCGTCTCGCGGACCTGGTGCTGGACGGCCGGACTGCGCAGGCAGGCGTAATCGCACCCCGGAACGTGAAGTGCCGGCAACCCCCTCGGGGCCACCGGCACTCGCGGTACCGCTACCGGCTCAGGCCGCGCCCGCCGCGCCGCGGAGGATGGCCTGGCCGTCGCGGTCGCGCAGGGTCAGGGCTGCCGGGAGCACCGCCGCCGTCAGGGCGATCACCGCGCAGGTGGCGGCGAGGGCGGCCATGACCGTCCAGGGGATGACCGCGGGGGTCGGCCCGACCAGGTTGGTCAGGGCGGCCCAGGAGCCGCCCACGCTGATCGCGGTGCCGAGGACACCCAGGAGGGTGCCGGCCGCGACGCACATCAGGGTTTCGAGGGTGACGGTGCGCAGCACCTGGCCCTTGGTGGCGCCGGCGAGGCGCAGCAGGGAGAGCTCCTGCCGGCGGTCGGTGACCGTCATCACCAGGGAGTTGGCCAGCGTGATGGCGGCGTAGCAGATCGCCAGGCCGAGGATCATCAGCAGGGCGTTCCAGGAATCCCGCTCGGTGCTGTCGGTGGCGGCGGACCAGACCTCCTCGGGGGTGGTGAGCCGGGCGCCCAGCCCGTCCACGGCCGTCCGCAGCGCGGCGGTGGCCTGCGCGCGGTCGGTGCCGGGCAGCAGCCGCAGGTCGATCCGACCGGCCAGGGCCGGGCCGCCGACACCGCCGGTGACGGCGTTCGGGCCGGTCACCCAGGCCTGGACGGCTTCGGCACCGGTGCCGAGCAGGGCGGCGACCCGCAGGTCCCGCGGGGTGCCGTCGGCCAGCCGGACGGACACCCGCCCGCCGACCGCGGGTGAGCCGGGCCAGGTGCGGCTGAGCACGATCGAGTCGGGACCGAGGTCGGCGAGCGAGCCGGCGACGACCGGGAGCCGGTCGACCTCGGCCAGCGCGGTGGGGTCCGCCGTCGCGGCGCGGAAGGACACCAGGGCCTGACCGGTCGGGTCGACGGCCAGCAGGGCGGTCGGGGTGATCACCAGCGCCTGCACCCCGGGGACGGAGCGGACCCGCTCCGTCACGGCAGCGCTCAGGCCGGGGGTGCCGGCCGGGGTGACGACCAGGTCGGAGGCGGACAGCTGGTGGCGGACCTCGGTGACCTGCGAGCGGTTGATGGTGTCGATGCTGCCGAGCAGGCACCCGGCGAACGCGATGATCAGCACCACCGGGGTGGTGGTAGCGGCGGTGCGCCGGAAGGCGCTCAGCGAGCTCTGCCGGGCGGTGGCCCAGACGATGCCGCCGCCGTCCTCGGCGGCGCGGCCGCGCAGTCGGGCCACCAGCCCGGGCAGCGCGGTCAGCAGTCGGATCGCCGGTCCGGCCAGCACGGCCGCCAGCAGTACGCAGCCGGCGACGATCGCCAGCAGCAGGGCGAGCGAGTCGGCGACGTTGGCCGCGGTGTCCGGCCAGCTGCGCGCCGTCAGCACGAGGGCCGCGATGCCGCCGCCGAGCACCAGCAGGCCGCTCACCCAGCGGAAGGCCAGCGCGAGGCGCGAGGTCCGCTCGGCGTCCGCCTCCGAGAGCGCCTCGCCGGGGCTGATCAGCCCGGCCTTCACCGAGGAGAACACCACGCCGGTGATCGCGGTCAGCAGCCCGATCGTGCCCGCGACGAGCAGCCCCCACCAGGTGACCGGGACGGTGAACTCCGCCGGCACCAGGTCGTGGTCGACCAGCCAGTGGCCGGCCGGCGCCGCCCCGGCCGCGCCGAGCGCGCACCCGGCGGCGGAGGCCAGCACGCCGACCACCAGGGCCTCCCGGTTGACCAGGGTGCGCAGCTGCCGGCGGGTGGCGCCGATCAGCCGCAGCAGGGCGAGTTCGCGGCGGCGCTGGGCGATCGACAGCGCGAAGGTGCCGCCCACCACGAACACGGCGGTGCCGCCGGAGACCGCGGCGGACAGGCCGAGCGGGGTCTGCACGGCGTCCAGCCGGGCGCTGACCTCGGTGTGGTGCGGGTCCGCCTGGCCGCGCTCGGTGCCGGTGAGCACCCGGGCGACGCTCGCGCCGCCGGCCGCGTCCACGGCCCGGCGCACCGCGTCGGCGGGGCCGAAGGCGGCCAGCGCGCCGACGGCTGGGCAGTACCGGGCGGCCTGGGCGTCGGTGAAGAAGACGGCGTGCTCGAACGGCTCGGCCTCGGTGACGCCGGAGACCGTCGCGCTGTGCACGCCGCCGGCGGTGACGTACCGGACGCGCTGTCCGACCTGCTCCGGGCGGCCGCCGCCGATGACGACCTGGTCGTCGGCGGCGGGGGCGGCGCCGGCGGTGAGCCGGTAGCCGCCCAGGGCCGCGCTGGACCAGGCGCGTCCGACCTGGTCCCGCGGGCCGTCGGGGAGCTGGGCGTAGAAGGTGCGGTCCTCGACGGTACGGCCGGTCGCGGCCACGGCGGCGATCAGTCCGGCCGGCAGGCCCGGCTGGGCGGGGACCGGAGTCGGCTGGACGTCGCCGTCGGTCGAGGGCTTGAAGTCCACGTTCAGGTCGGCGGTCACCAGGACCGGGGCCTCGGAGAAGCGCTGGCGGCCCTGGTCGGGGACGTCGACGGTGGCGGCGATGACCAGGATGGACGTGGCCATCAGGGCGACGCCGCAGGCCAGCGCGACGAAGCTGCCGACGAACGAGGCCCAGCGGAGCCGGACGGAGGCGAGGGCGAGGGTCAGCACGCCACGGCCTCCGACGCGTGAGCCTCCGCCGAGTGAGCCTCCGGCCTCTGGGCTTCCAGCGCGGTCATCCGGGCGGCGACCTGCTCGGCGGTGGGCCGCTCCAGCGAGCCGGCCAGCCGGCCGTCCCGGAGGAAGAGCACCTGGTCGGCGTAGGAGGCGGCGACGGGGTCGTGGGTGACCATGACCACGGCCCGGCCGGGGTCGTCGGCCATCCCGCGCAGCAGGGCGAGGACCTCGCGGCCGCTCCTGGTGTCCAGCGCGCCGGTAGGTTCGTCGGCGAGCAGCACCGCCGGGCGGGTGATCAGCGCCCGGGCGATGGCGACCCGCTGCTGCTGACCGCCGGACAGCTCGCCCGGCCGGTGCCCGGCCCGGTCGGCCAGGCCGACGGCGGCCAGAGCGGCGGTCACCTCGGCCGGCGCGGGGCGGCGGCCCGACAGCTTGGCCGGGAGCGCCACGTTCTGGGCCGCGGTCAGGGCGGGCAGCAGGTTGAAGGACTGGAAGACGAAGCCGATCCGCTCCCGGCGCAGGACGGTCAGCTCCTTGTCGCGCAGCCCGCCGAGGACGGTGCCGTCGACCCGTATCTCGCCGCCGTCGATCGCCTCCAGCCCGGCGGCCGACCGCAGCAGGGTCGACTTGCCGGACCCGGAGGGGCCCATGACGGCGGTGAAGGTGGCGAAGGGGAACCCGACGCTCACGTCGTCCAGGCCGACGACGGGTTCGGGCCCGCGCCGATAGGTCAAGCGGACGGAGCGGAGTTCAACGGCGAAGCGCGCGGCGTTCATGATCATATTTCATCGCGCCGGCCGAATGCGGCGCCATGATCACGGGTTCAGTTCCGGGGGTGTAGCCAGCTACACCCCGCGCCACATTCGCTTCAGCTCCGCCCACCGCTGCGCCTGCTCCGGCGTCAGGGTGCCGCACAGCTCGGCCAGCTTCAGCAGCTGGGCCTCGGCGTCGGCGCCCAGCGGCTGGGCCTCGGCCCGGTAGTGGTCGGCGAGCAGGGCGTCCAGCTCCGGGCGGGTGAGCGCGGGGTCGAGGCGCTGGGCGAGCCTGGCCATGTTGCGGTAGGAGCCCTGGAGCAGGAACGGCGGCTCGGTGCGGGCGCGGTCGTCCTGGGCGGCGGAGGCCAGGTAGGCCCGGTTGACGGCCAGGACGGTGCCGCGCAGGTGGAGCAGCCCGGCCAGGACGGCGGTCATCCGCTCCACCTCGGCGGCCGGCCAGGCGACGGACAGGGTGCCGCCGGGGGTGCCCGCGGCCCGGGCGAGCAGGGTGTCCAGGTCGGCGCGCTCGGCGGTGGCGAGCGGGGCGAGATGGGGATTGGCGGGCAGGGCGTTCTCGACGAAGCTGAGCGCGAAGAGGTCCTCGCGTCCGGCGACGGCGTCACCGAGGTTCCAGACGTCGGCCCGGTTGGCGAGCATGTCGGGCAGCCGGAAGAGGCGGCCGGACTCGGTGTAGGGGTTGGCGGCCATCACCACGGCGAAGCGCCTGCCGCGCAGGTCCCACTCGCGGGCCTCGCCGTCCCAGACGCCGTCGATCCGGCGCTGGGCGTCGCACAGCGGGATGAAGCGCTGCAGGAACTCGGGCGAGGTGTGCTGGACGTCGTCCAGGTGGAGCAGCACGTTGTCGCCAGCGTGCAGGGCGAAGTTGAGCTTCTCCAGCTCGCGGCGGGCGGTGGCGTCGGGGGCGTCGGCCGGGTCCAGCGAGGTGGCGTGGTGACCGAGCGCCGGGCCGCTGACCGGGACCAGCAGCAGCCCGAGCCGCTCGGCGAGGTACTCGACCAGGGTGGTCTTGCCGTAGCCGGGCGGCGAGACGAGCAGCAGCAGGCCGCTGCGGTCGACCGGCCCGCCGGAGTCGACGGTGCCCAGCTGCTTGGCGAGGTTGTCGCCGATGAGCGGCAGGTACACCTGGTCGATCAGACGGTTGCGGACGAAGCCGTTGAGCGGTGCGGGGCGGTACTGGTTGAGCCGCAGCCTGGCGTGCTCGGCGGCCAGCAGCTCGCCGCGCAGCCGCTGGTAGGCGCGGTGTCCGGGCACCTCGACGGACTCGAACTCGCGGACTCGCGCGAGCAGTTCGTCCAGCCGGAGGTCCAGGGCGCCGCCGGAGATCCGGGGGTGGTCGCCGAGCAGCCCGGTCAGCCGGGTGGCGACGGCGCCCTCGGCGGGGCGGCGCGGCAGTGAGGGGCAGAGCAGGACGGCGGCGGCCTCGGCGAGGTCGCCCGGGTCGGCGTCGGGGGCGGACGACTCCAGCCAGGCGTCGGCCAGTTGGCGCCGCACGGGGAGCAGTGAGGGCTCCTCGGGAAGCGCGGCCAGGGCCTCCGTCAGCCCGGCGGACTCGGGTGCGGCGTGGAACTTCTCCAGCAGCGCGGCCGCGCCCGTCGAGTGGGCGAAGGCCGGTGCGGCGACGGCGAGTTCGGCCACCAGGTAGTCCCCGGCGCCAGCCGCGTACGGCACGAACCCGGCGACGGCGTCCGACAGTTCGGCGGCCAGTGCGGACAGCGCGGACAGCGCCGGCACCGGCCCGTGCGCCCGGCGGGCGAGGCCGAGCGAGCGGGCCCGGGTGTGCCAGACCAGCCGCTGCCGCTCGTCCGTACCGTGCGCCCAGTACAGCTGGGCCGCCGCCCGGGCGGCGGCCGGGTGGCGCAACAGGCCGGCCTCGGCGTCGAGTCGGAGCAGGGCGCGGAGCACCAGAGCGGCGTCGTGGTCGTGCACCCCGCGCTGGTAGCCCTCGTCCGGGCGCCGTTCGGCGGCCCGGCGGACGTACTCCAGCAGGTCGGTCTCCTCGGCGAGCGCCTCCGGCGAGGCGGCCAGCAGCAGGCTCGCGGCCAGGTACTCGGCGCGGTAGAGCGCGGATGTCTCGGAGGGCAGCGGCCGGTCCCAGTACCGCTCGGTGGCGGCGAAGGCCGGGTCGGCGACGGGGGAGCGGTAGGCGGTGCCGGTGAGGGTGAAGGCGGGGCGGCCGCGCCAGGGCAGCAGGGTGAGTTCGGGGCGCTGGGTGGTGACCGCGAACAGGTGGCGGCCCAGGCGCAGGGTGCCGGGGCCGTCCCCGGCGAGTTCGGCGCGGTCGCGCAGGGCGCGGTGGGCACGGCCGCGGGCGGCGCGCAGCCGTCCGGTCAGTTCCTCGGCCCGGACCCGGTCGCCGAGTTCGGACAACTGCCGGGCCAGGTCGCGGAGTTTGACGGCGGTCGGGTCGGCGGCCAGGGCGGCGTCGATCTCGGCGGCGGTGCCGAGGGCGGCGAGGCGACGGTGCAGGGTGTCGAGGACGCGCTCGGCGGAGGCGGCCAACCGGTCGGCCCGGCGGGCCCGCTCCTCCAGCAGGTGCTGGCGGCGGGCGGTGAGCGCGTGGTGGATCCCGGTGCGCTGCTCGGCGAGCTGTTCGCCGAGCGCCGGGTCGGCGTCGGCGAAGCGGGTCTCCAGCTGCTCGACCCGCAGCAGGAGCCGACCGAGCCGGTCGTCGCAGGCCTCGGGGGTGTCGGCGGCGGCGAGGGCGGCGGTGACGGCCTGGGCGAGCAGCGCGGTCTCGGCGGCGAACTCGGCGGCGGCCTCGCGGGTGCGCAGCTCCCGGCGGCGGACGGTCAGGGTGGTGCGGGCCCGGTTGAGCAGCCCGAGCACGTCGGCGAGCCGGTCCAGGATCGCGGTGCGGGTGGTGGCGTCGGCCAGGTCCAGGGTGCCGACCAGCTCCGAGACGGTCTGCAGGGCCTCGCTCTGCTCGCTCAGCCACTCCGCCAGCGGGTCTGCCTCGGCGGCGGTGGCGATGGCCGCGCAGTTCTCGGCCAGTTCACCGGCCCGGCGCCGGTGGGGCTCGAAGGCGGCGGGTTCGGCGAGCTGGACCACCGCCCGGTCGGCGGCCTCGGCCAGCCCGGCGGCGAGGTGCTCGGCGAGCGCGTCGATCCGCTGCCCGTCCACCCGCGGCAGATCGCGCAGCGCCTCGACCCGGCCCTGGGCGCGGCGCAGTGCGGCCAGCCGGTCGACCCACTCGGCGGCGTCGGCGAGGGTCTCGCCGCGCGCGGTGCGCAGCAGGCCCTCGACGTGCTCGGCGGTCTCCTCGGTGCGGGCCGCGGCGTGCGCGGTGAGCTGGGCGATCGCCTCGTACTCGGCGATCACCTGTCGGGCGGTGTCGCGGATCTCGGCCAGCGGCGCGGCGAGGTCGCCGAGGCCGTCCTGGCCGAGCCAGTGGTGCCGGTCGGCGGTGCGGGTGCAGGCGGCGAGCACGGCCCGGTGCCCGGCCGGGGTGTCGGCGCCGGCCGCGGCCAGCCGGGCCAGGGCCAGGCAGTCGGCCAGGCCGCGGACCAGGTCGGCATTGCCGATCCTGGCCAACGGGCCCGTTCCGGGCGGCTGTTGGGCGGCGTGGCGCTCGCTGGTGAACGGGCTCTGCCACAGCTGCACGGGGTGCAGCCGGGTGGGCCCGTCCTCGGCCGGGCGCAGGGCGACGAGGGTGCCGTCGTCGAGCAGCGCGTAGCCCTGGCAGGCGAGCGGGGCGGCGGCCTCCTGGCGGACGGAGTTGTACGGCTGGAGCAGCGCGTGCCCGTCGGCGGCGGAGCGGAACTCGTACAGCACGTCCTCGCCGTTGGGGGAGAGGAGGGTGCGCTCGTACACCAGGCCGTCCACCGGCTGGTCGAAGACGCGCGCGGTGCCGTCGGCGAGGTGGCAGCCGCCGGGGAAGGCCACGCCCTGGTCGGCGGGCAGCCGCAGGCAGGCCTGGCCGAGGGCGTCGATCCGGGTGACCCGGCCGGTGGGCAGGTGGACCACCAGGTGCCGGAGGGTCTCCTCCTGGTACGGGCGCACCCGCACCAGCAGCAGGGTGGCGAGCCGGGCGTGGGCGATCTGGGCGTCGGCGAGGGTCTGCAGGGCCTCGGCGAGCGGCTCGTGGTGGAGCTCGCGGCCGTCGGGGGCGGTGAGGGTGAGCCGGCCGCCGTCCACGCCGAGGTGGAGTTCCCCGGCGAGGTCGGCGCGCGGCGCGGTCCCGGGCTCGGCGGTCAGCTGGTCGTCCCGGGTGAGGGGCGTCCAGTCGAGCTGCTGGCCCTCGGCGGGGGCGTGGTCGCGCTCGCCGCGCCCGTCCTGGTAGTCGGCCCGGTCGTCGTCGAGGCGCCAGCGCAGTACCCGCACGTCGGCGGCGGCCGGGCCGGTGCGGAAGACGGCGAGCAGCCGGCCGCCGACCGGGCGCAGCCGCTCCAGCCGGGCATCGCGGAAGTAGCGGCGCAGGTCGGCGAGGTCCTGGCGCAGCCGCGGGTCGTCCAGCAGGGTGCCCTCGGCGGGGGCGGGGGTCAGGTCGGGGTGGTGGAGGCCGAGGACGTCCCCGGTGTCGTCGGCGTCCGTGGCCTCGGCGGGCCGGGTGCCGAGCAGCAGCATCCCGCCGGCGGCGGTGAGGTCCTGCGGCAGGCAGGGCCGGGCGGTGGTGAGCCGCCCGGTGCCGGTGAGCCGCAACTCCCCGCCGCCGAACTCCTCGACCCGGCGGGCGTTCAACGCCTGGGCGCGGTCGGCGAGTTCGGCGGCGGCCCGGGCGAGCCGGTCGCGCAGGACCTCGTAGGTGCCGGCGTCGAGCCGGGTGGCGGGGGTGTCCACGGTCAGTTCCTCGGGTGCTCTGCGGGTCGTTACCTGGAGCCGTTCACGGAGGCGGCGGACAGCGCCCCGATCGGCGTCTCCGCGATCCCCAACCTCTTCGCCGCGTCCAGCAGTTGCCGCAGCTGACCGGCCTGCTCCCCGCCGCCGCCGATCAGCTTGAGCAGCAGCGCGGACACCGTCAGGTTCTGCACGTCCGCGGTGGACACCGAGGACAGCACCCGGGTGAGGTCCTCGGTGAAGCTGGCCCGCCCGTCCAGCCACGGCCCGGCCAGGGCCTGGGCGGTCTGCGAGTGGCCGACGAAGGCGTCGACGCTCTTGCCGGCCGTCACCGACTGCACCAGCTTCTCGAAGAACGCCGAGTCCCCGCCGACGATGTCGATCTTCGCCTTCTCCAGGCCGGTCGCGACCAGCGCGGCCTGCGCCTCGGCGATCTGCCGCTGCGCCTCCAGCCCGGCGAGGCGGACGTCCTTCTCGGCGGCCAGCCGCAGCCGGTACTCCTCGTGCCCGCGCGAGGCCTCGTCCAGCTTGGCCATCGCCGCGGCCTTCTCGGTCAGGCCCTCGGCCTCCGCCTTCAGCCTGGCGCCGACCTCCAGAGCTGCCGCCTTGGCCTTCTCGGCCTGCACGGCGGCCTCGGCGCGGCCGACCTTCTCCACCGCCGCGGCCTCCTGCTCCCGCACCTGCACCCGGGCCAGGCCCTCGGCGGCGGCCTCCGCCCGGACGCCCTCGGCCAGCTTGACCTTGGCGGCCGCGTCCAGCTCGGCGGCCTGCTGCCGGGCCTCGGCCAGCACCAGCGACTCGCGGGCCTTGTGCGAGGCGGCCTGCTCGGCGGCCTCGGCGGCCTTGATGTCCTTGACGAGCTTCTCCTGCGCCTCCGCCTCGGCCTGGATGACGACGGCCTTGCGCATCCGCTCGGCCTCCTCGGTGGCCCGCAGCGTCTTGACGGCCTCCTCCTGCTCGGCGACGGTGCGCTCGACCGCGACCCGCTCGCGGACCACGTCGGCGACCTCCCGGCGGCGGGATTCGACCTCCTTCGTCTTGGCCATCACGGCGAGTTCGGTCTCCCGCTCGCGGCCGACGACCTCCAGCAGGCGGTCCTTCTCGATCCGCTCGTTCTCCACCGCGATCACCCGCTCGCGGTTCTTCTGCGCCACCGCGACCTCACGGGCCTGGTTCTCCCGCTGCACGCCGAGCAACTCCTCGGTGCGCAGGAAGGCGGTCTGGGCGTTGAGCCGCTCCTCCTCCTGCACCCGGGCGATCACCGCGTCCTCCTTGGCCCGCAGGGTCTCGATCTCGCGGCGCTGGCGGATCTCGGCGTCGGCCTGGCGGCGTTCGAGCTCCAGGACGGTCTCCCGGGCGTCCACGTTCTGCCGGGTGATCTCCTTCTCCTCGTTGCGCTGGTACTCGTTGGTGCGCACGTGCTCGATCGCGGTCAGCTCGGTGATCTTGCGGATGCCCTGGGCGTCCAGGATGTTGTCGCCGTCCAGCTGGCTCATCGGGGTCTGTTCGAGGTGGTCGATGGCCGCGTCCTCAAGGGTGTAGCCGTTGAGGTCGGTGCCGATGACCGCGATGATCTGGTCCCGGAACTCGTGCCGGTGGGTGTACAGGTCGGTGAAGTCCAGCTGCTTGCCGACGGTCTTGAGCGCCTCGGCGAACTTGGCCGCGAAGAAGTCCTGGATCGCCTGCGGGTCGCTGGCCCGGGCGGTGCCGATCGACTGCGCCACCTTGACGACGTCCTCGACGGTCTTGTTCACCCGGACGAAGAAGGAGATCCGGATGTCCGCCCGGATGTTGTCCCGGCAGATCAGGCCGTCCCGGCCGGCCCGGTGGATCTCCACCGTCTTCGCCGTGATGTCCATCAGCTCGGCCTTGTGCAGGATCGGCAGGACGATCGCGCCGGTGAAGGTGACGTCCACCTTCTTGGTCCGGGAGACGATCAGGGCCTTGCCCTGCTCGACCTTCTGGAACAGGCGGCCCACGAAGAGCAGGACGGCGAGCAGGATGAGCAGCACGACGGCGACGAGTACGCCGAAACCCACGGCGATGGTGTCCATCACGGAGTCCTTTGACGAGATGGTGGTGCGAAGCGGTGTGTGAACTGACGGAACCGATGGGACGTCACATGCCCGGCGGGGACGGGTCGAACGGCGCGACCAGGAAGTGCTCGCCGTCGGGGTCGTAGTCGTAGATCAGCGCGGTGCGCCCGGCCGTCAGCCCCGGCTCCGCGCCCGGGGTGCGGACCTGGACGGTCGCGGTGGAGCCGTCCTCGGCGGTCACCTCGGCCTGCCCGAAGTCGGCGGTCACCCGGCCGGTGCGGATCACGCAGACCCGGCCCACGAAGTCGGCCCGGGTGACCGGCCGGTCCTCCGGGAAGAGCCGCCGCAGCGGCCGGACGAGCGACCGGGTGCCCGCCCAGGAGGCGACCAGCGCGACGGCGAACACGCCGCCGCGCGCCGGTGCCCCCGAGGTGAGGACGGTGCCGGCCAGGCTGATGAACCAGGCGAGCGCGACCAGCAGCGAAACCGCCACCGTCGCGGGCACCCCGCCCAGCCCCAGCGCGTCCAGCACGCCCCCGTGGTGGCCGATCGCGTGCTCGGGACCGTGGGCACTCCCCCCGCCGGCACCGTGCCCGCCGGGCGCCCCGTGGGCCACGCTCCCCCCGACACCGTGCCCCCCGACACCGTGTCCGACGTGACCCACCGGGCCGGCGTGCCCGGCGTGCCCGGCACCCAGGTGGTGCCCGACGCCGTGCCCCCCGTGCAGGGCGTCGAACCCCAGACCGCCGATCAGCATCAGCAGCCAGTACCCGACGACCACCACCAGCGCGAAGCTGAACAACGCCGTCGGAAAGGCCAGCGCGGCCGCGAAGAAGTCCCCCGTCCCGGCCATGCCCCCCCGCCCTTCCGACGGCGCCGCGCATCGGCGCCGGAGAGATCATGGCAGCGGGGGAGGCGCCCGCACATTGCCAGGATCCGGCAATCTTTACGGCCTTTTGACACCCTGGTACGCGCGTTCCCCGTGACACTGCAACAGTCGGGAAACAGGACGGCCCCGGGCGGGTCATCCGGCGTTTGCCGACCCTTCCGGTACGCCTCCTACAGCGGCTGCTCCGGCCAGTTCAGCAGCCGCGCCCCCATGGCCGCCGTCTCCAGAGTGAAGCGCTGCAGCGCGTCCGCCGGGTCGTACCCCGTGAGCGACTTGATCCGCTCCAGCCGGTATCCGAGCGTGCGCACGCTCAGCCCCAGCCGGCGCGCCGCCTCCGCGTTCACGTACGCCGCCTCCGCCTGCACCACGATGGTGTCCAGCAGCGGACGGGCGCCGCCGCGCGCCTCGGTCAGCGGGCCGAGCACGCTGCGCACCAGATCGGCCATCGCCGCCCGGTCCCGCATCAGCACCGGGAAGACCAGCAGGTCCTCGGCCTTCAGCCGGCAGGCCGGGAGGCCGAGCCGCTGCGCGTAGTCCAGCGCGTCCAGCGCCTCCTCGTAGCTGCGCAGCACGCCGCTCGCGCCCGAGTGCCGGCGCCCGGTCGCCACCCGCAGAACCGGGCGGTAGCCGGGGCCGGGGCGCAGCGTCAGGTCCGCGAAGGCATCCAGCACGGCCCGCTCGGAGTCCGGGGCGATGCACACCAGCCGGCCGTCCTTGCCGGCCAGCAACACGTCCCGCTCGCCGAACCGCCCGGCCAGCTCCCGCTCCACCCGGTGCACCATCGGATGGACGTCCGTGAACGGCTCGTCGCCGACCGCCGCCGCCACCGTGTACGCGCCCGCCAGCCGCAGCCCGAACCGCTCCGCGCGCTCGGCGAGCAGGCCGAGGTCGCTGCGGCCGTGCAACAGGTCGTCGATGAACTCCCGCCTGGCCGCCTCCTCCTGACGGATCGCCAGGCGCTGCGAGCGCTCGTGCCCCTCGCCGAGCGCGGCCAGTGCGGCGTCGGTGGCGGCCAGCACCGCGTCGCCCGTCCGGCGTAGCTCGCCGACGCTGGTCGCGGCCGTCGTCCCGGGCAGCGTCTGCCAGGCCCGCCGCACCGCGGCCAGGCAGTGCGAGACCACCTCGCGCAGCCCGTAGCCGGCCTCGGCGCACTGCTCGCCGAGCCGGCGCAGCCCCTCCAGCTCCTCCCGGCGCAGCAGGCGTCCGGTGCGGGAGACGTCGGCGAGCAGGACGAGGTACACCTCGGCCAGCTCGGTGGGTACGTCGTACTCGTTCGTCTCGGTCACCGTGCCTTGCCAACCCCCGTGCGGCCTGATTTTCGGGCGGTGAACCCTATCAGGGCCCTGGCGGCCGCGCCCTTGCGCGCCAGGTCCCGGCCCGCCGTGGCCCGCCGACGGAGGTGGGATGGAGAGGTGCCCCCGCAGGCTGCGGCTTGCCCGGCACCCCGGTGACGGGTTAGACGTCTAGACGTCTCCTCCGCTCGCCGTGCGGCTCCACCCGAAAGGCCCTCGCATGTCCCTGGTCAACTTCCGCGACCCCGCCGTCCTCAGCGACCCCGAGGGACGCCGGATCCGCCCCGGCGTGCTGTACCGCTCCGCGCAGCCCTACCCCGCCGCCGACGAGGCCGTCGTTGCCCAGCTGCGCTCCTGTGACATCCGCACCATCGTCGACCTGCGCGACCCCCGCGAGACCAGGTCCGCCGACTGGGCCGCCGCCGAGGCCGCCGGGATAGCCGTCGTCGCCGCCCCGGTCAACCCCGCCACCGACGTCCTCACCGCCCACATGGCGACCATGACCACCGCCGCGGACCTCGGCGAGTTCTACCTGCTGCTCGCCGAGTCCGCCCCCGAGGCCGTCGCCGCCGCCGTCGAAGCCACCATCCGCCCCGGCGCCGTCCTGCTCCACTGCGCCGCGGGCAAGGACCGCACCGGCCTGCTCACCGCCCTGCTGCTCGACCTCCTCGGCGTCCCCGCCGAGCGGATCGTCGACGACTACGCCCGCACCGCCGACGCCCTCCCGCAGATCTTCGCCAACCTCGCCGAGCGCCACCGCACCGCGCTCAACGGCCACGGGTCCACCCGCGTCACCGACTCGGCGGGCCGCCGTCTCACCATCCCGGCGCCCCTCCTCCAGGCCCCCGCCGAGGCCATGTCCGTCTTCCTCACCCACGTCCGGACCCGCCACGGCGGCGCCGCATCCTTCCTCCCCGCCTGCGGCATCCCGGCCACCACCCTCACCGCCTTCCGCACCAAGGCCGCGGTGCCGGGAGCCTGACGGCGGCGGACTTCCGACTCCCCGGCCCCGACGGCCCCGTTCACACGTCCCGCCGCCGGACCACGACCACCGTCACCACCACCGCGACGGCCGCCCACACCCCCATGGTGATCCAGGAGTCCAGCACGCTCGGCGCCCACCTCCCCATGGTGGTCGTGGACTCCGGCCTGATGGTGAGCCGGTGGACGGTCGCCAGCGGCAGGTGGGTGCCGATCTCCTTGAGCCACCGGTAGCGGTCCCCGCCGAACATCAGCGGCAGGATGAACAGCAGGATCACCAGCGACACGATCGAGGCGGTGGCGTGCCGCAGGACCGCCCCGAGTGCCATCCCGATCAGCGCGCAGACCGGCACGACCGCCGCGTAGGCGAGAACGGCCCGCACGCAGCCGTGGTCGGTGATGGAGATCCCGACGTGCCGCGAGGCCAGCATCGCGTTGATGCCGAAGAAGGACGCCGTCGACACCACCGCCCCGGCCAGCGCGGTGATCCCGCCGACCAGCACCACCTTGGCGGCGATGACACCGCGCCGGTCCGGCACCGCGGCGAAGGTGGTGCGGATCATGCCGGTGGTGTACTCGCCGAACACCGTGATCGCCCCGAGGCTGCCGGCGGCGATCGTCATCAGGTCGGAGGCGATGCTGCTCAGGCCGTGGAAGAGCGGGTCGTACCAGTACGGCGGGAAACCGGGCATCGGCGGCGGCGGGTGGTCGATGTACGTCAGGTCGGAGTGGACGGCGTTCAGGTTGATCCCGATCGCCACCAGCGAGGCCAGTGCGAGCACCCAGTACGTCGACCGCAGCGAGCGCAGTTTGATCCACTCGGCGGCGAGCAGGTCGGTGAACCTGGGCGCCGGGTCCACCGAGCGGGCGCTCTCCGTACGGGTCAGGGTCATGGTGCTCATCGGGCCTCTCCAGCCAGGTACTCGACGCTGTCGGCGGTCAGGGACATGAACGCCGACTCCAGGGACGACGTCCGGGAGGCGAGCTCGTGCAGCACCACGCCGTGGCGCCGGGCGAGTTCACCGATCCGCTCGGCGGGCATTCCGGTGACCACCGCGAACTGCGGCTCCACCTGGCCGACTTCGGCGCCCTCGGCGCGCAGGGCGTCGGCCAGCAGGGAGAGTTGCGGCGTCCGCACGGCCACGCTGGACTCCGCGTTGCGGACCGAGAAGTCGGCGAGGCTCTCGTCGGCGATCAGCCGGCCGCGGCCGATCACCACCAGACGGTCGGCGGTGTGCTCCATCTCCGCCATCATGTGGCTGGAGACGAACACCGTCCGCCCCTCGTCCGCGAGCCGCCGGAACAGCCCGCGCACCCACAGCACGCCCTCCGGGTCCAGCCCGTTCAGCGGCTCGTCGAAGAGCAGCACGGGCGGATCGCCGAGCAGCGCACCGGCGATGCCGAGCCGCTGCTTCATGCCCAGCGAGCAGCCGCCGATCCGCCGCCCGGCGGCCTTGCCGAGCCCGACCTCGGCCAGCACCTCGTCGACCCGCCCGAGCGGGATCCGGTTGCTGCGGGCGAGCGCCGACAGGTGGGCCCGGGCGCTGCGCCCGCCGTGGACGTCGCCCGCGTCCAGCAGGGCGCCGACGTGCCGCAGCCCGCGCGGCCGGCCGGCGAAGGGCACGCCGTCCACGGTGACGCTCCCCTCGGTGGGGGTGTTGAGGCCCAGGATCATCCGCAGCGTGGTGGACTTGCCCGCGCCGTTGGGGCCGAGGAAGCCGGTGACGGTGCCCGGCCGGACGGTGAAGGTCAACTGGTCGACGGCCGTGGTGGCGCCGTACCGCTTGGTCAGTCGCTCGATCTCGATCACGGGGACAACGGTGCCGCTCAGGGCCGTGGTCGGACATCGGGCGGCGGGACACAACCGGGAGCGGACGCCCCCGCCCCCGGGATTACGCCCGCGGGCCAATGCGCCTGCGCACGGCCCGCCGCTACCATCGCGTCGTGATCACCGAACCCCGCACGCCCCTGCTCAGGCGCCTGCCCGCAGGCGTGTGGGTGGCGGCGTTCTGGACGACCATCGTGGTGTTCCGGTTCTTCACCCGGGACAACGAGTTGCACCACCTCTTCGACTACCACGGCAACACCGAGGACATGCCCCTGGTGGTCACCGCCGTGGTCACCACCCTGGTGGCGTTCCTGCTGGTCCCGCTGCCGCTGGCGGCCGTCGCGGTCGCGCTGGCGGGCGGCGTCTACGCGCTCGGGATGTGGGCGGTCCCGCCCGCGGCACCGGTGCAGTTCCTGATCGCCGAGGCGGTGGTCGCCTACTGCGTGGTCACCCGCTCCCGCCCGGTGTCCACGATCGCGGCGGGGATGCCCCTGGCCCTGCTCGCCGGGCTGTTCGCCTGGGGCTCTGTCAACGGCTACCCCGTGAACCCGTACGCCTACGCCGGCCTCGCCGCGACCGTCCTGATCGCCTGGCTGATCGGCAACACCGTCCGGCAGAGCCGCTCCCACGCCGAGGCGCTGCGCGGCCGCGCCTCCGAGCAGGCCGTCACCGCCGAACGCCTGCGCATCGCCCGCGAGTTGCACGACATGGTGGCCCACAACATCGGCATCATCGCGATCCAGGCGGGCATGGGCAGCCGCGTCATGGACACCCAGCCCGCCGAGACCCGCAGCGCGCTGGAGGCCATCGAGGCCACCAGCCGGGAGACGCTGGCCGGGCTGCGCCGGATGCTGGGCGCGCTGCGGCAGGGCGAGGGCGAGTCCGCGCCGCTCGAAGTCGCCCCGGGCCTGGGCGAATTGGACCGACTGGTGAAGAGGACCGCGGGCGCCGGGGTACGGGTCGCGCTCACCCGCAGCGGCGAAGCCCGGGTACTGCCGCCCGAGGTGGACCTCGCCGCCTTCCGGATCGTCCAGGAGGCGGTCACCAACGTGGTCAAGCACTCCGGCACCCGTGACTGCCACGTCACCGTCGACTACGGCGCGGAGCAGGTCGCCGTCACCGTCGTCGACCTGGGCGCCGGCCCCTCCGCCCACGCCCCCGGCACCGGCTACGGCCTGGCCGGCATGCGCGAGCGGGTCGCCCTGCTGCACGGCGAGTTCAGCGCCGGCCCGCGCCCCGGCGGCGGCTTCCGGGTCGCCGCCCGCCTGCCGCTGCCCAGCCCGACCGAAGCGTCCGCAACAGCCGCCCTGGAGGTGGGACCGTGATCCGCGTCGTCCTGGTCGACGACCAGCCGCTCATCCGCACCGGCCTGCGCGTGCTGATCGCCGACGCCCCCGACCTGGAGGTGGTCGGCGAGGCCGGCAACGGTGCCGAGGCCGTCGAACTGGTCACCCGGCTGCGCCCGGACGTCGCCGTGATGGACATCCGGATGCCCGGCATGGACGGCATCGAGGCGACCCGCCGGATCCTCGCCGACCCCGAACTGCCCACCCACGTGCTCGTCCTCACCACCTTCGACGACGACGACTACGTGTACGGCGCGCTGCGCGCCGGCGCCAGCGGCTTCCTGGTCAAGGACCTCGCTCTGGAGACCATCCTGGACGGCGTCCGGGTGGTCGCCGCCGGCGACGCCCTGCTCGCCCCCGGCATCACCCGCCGTCTGATCGGCGAGTTCGCCGCCCGGCCGGACACCTCAGCCCGGCCCCGGAAGTCCGTCGAGGGCATCACCGAGCGCGAGCGCGAGGTGCTCACCCTGGTCGGCCGCGGCCTGTCCAACACGGAGATCGCCGAGGAGCTCACCATCAGCGTGGCCACCGCCAAGGCGCACGTCGCCCGGCTGTTCACCAAGCTGGACGCCCGCGACCGGGTCCACCTGGTCATCCACGCCTACGAGTTCGGCCTCGTCTCGCCGTCGTAACCCGCCGAGGGGGCCGTGGACGGCACGAAGCGCCGGGGCGGGCCCACACAGCCCACCCCGGCGCTTCCCCCGGCATTGGATCCTCAGGGCACGTGACCCCTCAGGCCGCTCGGATCCGCCGGACGTGCCGGATCACCCGCTCCCCGGGCCGCCCCACGCTGCCCGGGGGGGCACTGCTCAGGGGACGATCGCGTGCGAGATCTGGCAGCCGCTGACCGCGTTCGACCAGGTGCCCTGCATCGCGAACGACCCCGTCGCGAACGCGACGTTCTGCGAGCCGCCGGTGCCGCCGACGCCCTTCCAGGCGCACTTGTCGGCGTTCTCGTAGCCGGTCGAGTCGGTCCAGCCGCCGGCCGGGTTCTGGTCGGTGACGGTCTCCGCGTACTCGTGGCCGAACACCATGGTCACGCCGTCCAGCAGGCCCGCGCTGCCGCTGTTGACGTAGTTCTGGCCGCAGGAGGTGCCCATGTCGGTCACGTACGGGTCGTTGCTGAACGCCACGTCACCGTACGGGGAGGCGGCCGCGCCGCCGCTCAGCGTGGTGTCGCCGTTCCAGTCGTGCCAGGCGCAGAAGTTGCCGCTCGACGTGTTGAAGCCGTCCGGGTGGGTGCCGGTCGGCGAGAGCACCACGTACTGGACGTTGCGGTTGGCCGCCGAGGTGGTGTTGCCGAAGTGCCCGGCGGCCTTGATCGCCTCGTTGGCGATCTGGTTGCCGGTGGCCTGGCCGGGGGCGGCGGCGGAGTTGTCGACCCAGACGCCGGCCAGCGCGCCGCCGGTCGGGTAGCCGACGTGTGCGGCGGTGGACCCGCAGCTGGTGGCGCCCTTGGCGACGCCCTCGCAGTACTGGGTCATGACGCCGGACCAGGTCTCGTTGTTGGTGCCGAGGCCCTTGAACAGCTGCTGGGCGCGGACGGCCTCGCCCGACGGGTCACCGGTCAGGGTGGTGTAGCCGTTGGCGTCGGTGCCCGCGCTGCCCCACTGGGAGCCCCAGAAGATCACGTACACCTTCGGTGCGCCGGTGGTGACGCCGATGCCGTCGACCCCGCCGCCGTAGCGCAGGTTCGAAGTGCGCGTCGCCGCGGCGGAGTTGGCGTTGGCGTGCTCGGCCGCCTCCTTGGTGGGAACGGTGCCGTGCCGGTAGGGGTGGCTCTGTCCGGCGAACTCGCTGCCCGGCTGGTCGGCCTGGGCGGCCGGGGCGGCGGCGAAACCGGTGGCGGCCAGCGCCAGCGCGCTGAGCCCGGTCAGGGCCCGGACTCGCGCCCGGCGGGAGGTGGGGGACATGCCCATCGTGAGGGTTCCTCTCTCATGCCGACCGCACACCGGTAGGGCGCGGCGACACCGTGGGGGACAAGGGGGAGGGGCGACGGCCGGCGAGCCGGGTGCCACCGACCGTTCGTCATGAACGACCGGTGGAGCGGGGATGGGGACCGGTTCACCGCCGACGGCCGGAAGCAAAGCACCGCCGCCGAAACCGGGTCAACGACGCCGAGAGTAAGACCAGCCCCAAGCGCGTCCCCGAAAAAGGTATCGAAAGTCAAAAGCCCCCAGCTGGCGGCGCGTTGATGCGCGTAGCGACGGCGAATCTCAACAGTTGCAAGGAGGCTTTTACACCGTATTGCCCTCCCCACGACCTGCACGAACCGCCCACCCCGGCCCCCTTCCCACCCTCGGCCGAGTGCCCTACGGTGTCGGCACTCCGACCTCGGCGATCCGCGCGATCCGGCCGTGCGGGTCCAGGACGACGTCGTAGGCGTTGCCGTGGCAGCCGTACGGGTCGGCCGGGTCGCGTTCGGCGAGGCAGTCGTTGAGATGGGTGACCAGTTCGTCCAGCTGGACGGGCTTCGCCGCCTCCCCGTTCGCGCGGTCGACCAGCGTCGCGGTGACGCCGGCCGCGGCGAAGCCGTAGTGCACGGGGGTGCCGGTGGCCTCGTAGCGGGGCGGGGTGCAGGTGTGGCGGGCGGGCTGGGCGGTGAGTTCGGCCGGGCCGGCGGCGACCACGATCATCACCTGGTGGCCGGGGACGGCCGCGGGCGCCGTGCACTCCGGCGCGGAGGCGGCGGGGCCCCCGGGGTCGGCCGGGTCGGCCGGGTCCGCGGGGGCGGCGACGGACCCGGCGGTGTAGGCGCCGTCGTCGGCGCGGTCGTCACCGAAGTCGAGGTCGTCGTCCAGCGGGTCGTCCGCGCCGTCGTCGACGAGGGCCGCTGCGGAGGAGGCGGCGGTGACCGTCGGGCGGGAGTCCGCGGGGGTGCAGCCGGTGAGACCGGCCAGGGCGGTCGCGGTCAGCACGGCGGCGGCGAGGAGGATGCGGGGCACGGCCATGGCACAAGTCTCCCCGGGCGGCGGCGGCAACCGGCACCGGGGTACAGGCCGGGCGCGCGCCGAAAGGTTCCCGCCCCCACCGGATGTGCGGATCCGGCGGGGGCGGGAGGTCTGGGGCGGGGAGAACGGTCAGGCCGCGACCGTCCGTTGCGCCTCGTACTCCTCGCGCACCCGCGCCTGCGCCGCCCCGCCCGCGCCCAGGTGGTCGAGCCCGAGCAGCGCCGCGCCCAGCACCGGCGGTGCGACGACCACCCGGGGTTCGGCCAGCGGCGCGGCCTGCGCCAGACGCGCGGTCAGGTTGTCGAGCAGCAGGGGCTGCCGGGAGGCGAGCACCCCGCCGCCGAGCACCACCGGGGTCGGCGAGTCCAGCAGTTCCAGCCGTCCGAGCGCGACCACGGCGAGCCGGACGATCTCGTCGGCCTGCCGGTCGATGAGCTCCAGGGCGACGGCGTCCCCCTCGACCGCGACCGCGAACAGCACCCGGACGATCTCGTGCAACCGCGAGGCCGGCAGGTGCCCGAGGTGGACGGCCTCGGCGACGGCCCCGGCGCTGGGCAGTCCGAAGTGTTCGGCTATGGCCCGGGCCAGCGCGGTGGGCCCGCCCCGCCCGTCCTCGGCGCGGACGGCGTGCCACATGCTGCTGACGGCGAGTCCGGAGCCGCCGCCCCAGTCGCCGGTGAGTTCGCCGAGCGCCGGGAAGCGGGCGGTGCGCCCGTCCGGCAGCAGTCCGACGCAGTTGATCCCGGCGCCGCAGACCACCGCGACCCCGCGCGGGCCGTCGGTGCCGGCCCGCAGCAGGCCGAAGGTGTCGTTGACGACGGTGTTGCTGACGCCCCAGGGGTGCGATTCGAGGGCGGCGCGAAGCGTCTCCTCCTCGATCGGCAGGTCGGCGTTGGCCAGGCAGGCGCTGACGTGGCTGGTGAGCACTCCGGCGGTGCCGGCCAGACCGGCGGCCGCGGCGGCCTGTTCGACGAGGGGGGCGAGGCCGGCCACGGCCGCGGCGCCGCCGATCCTCTGGGGTGCGAAGCCACCGCCGCGGGCGGTGCCGAGGACGGTGCCGTCGGCGCCGATCAGGGCGACGTCGGTCTTGGAGTTGCCCGCGTCGATGGCGAGGACGCCGGACAGGAGTGGTTCGGGCTGGTGGGTCATCTGGTCCCCGGGCTCGTACGTGGCCCGGCCGTGGAGCCCCGGCCGGGGGTGGTCGGTCTCCTCGCGGTGCCCGGCCCGCCGTCCCGGCGGGCCGGGCACGGGGGCGTTCAGGCCCAGGCGAGGTGCTCGCGGTTGTGGGCGAGCAGCCGGTCCGTGAGCTGGTCGGCGAGTTCGATCTGGCCGACCAGCGGGTGGGCGAGCAGGGCGTCGAAGACCCGGTCGCGTCCGCCGTGCAGGGCGGCGTCGAGCGCGAGGTGCTCGTACGAGGTGACGGCGGCGATCAGCCCGGCGAACAGCGGCTCGACCGGCCGCTGCGGCAGCGGCCGGACACCGTCGGCGTCCACCTCGGCCGGGACCTCGATGACGGCGTCGTCGGGCAGGAAGGGCAGCACCCCGTCGTTGCGGGTGTTGACCACCTGGACGGACGTCCCGCCGCCGGTGCCCAGCAGCGCCGAGATCAGCTGGACGGCGGCCTCCGAGTAGAAGGCGCCGCCGCGCTCGCCGAGCAGTTCGGGCTTGGTGTCCAGCGCGGGATCGGCGTACAGCTCCAGCAGCTGCCGCTCGATCTCGGCGACCTGCGCGGCCCGCGAGCCCTGGGCCCGGAGCTCCTCGACCACCGCGTCGTGCTGGTAGAAGTACCGCAGGTAGTACGAGGGCACCGCGCCGAGCCGCTGGACGAAGGCCTGCGGCAGGTGGAGGTCCTCGGCGATCTCCTTGCCGAAGTCACCGAGCAGGGTGGGCAGCACCTCCCGGCCGCCGGTGGCGCCCGGCGCGTCCAGCAGGGTCGCCCCGCGCTCCCAGGTGAGGTGGTTGAGCCCGACGTGGTCGAGCCGGACCAGCTCCGGGTCCACCCCCAGGTGGGCGGCGAACCTGCGCTGGAAGCCGATCGCGACGTTGCACAGCCCGACGGCCCTGTGGCCGGCGCTCTGCAGGGCGCGGGTGACGATGCCGACCGGGTTGGTGAAGTCGACGATCCAGGCGTCCGGGTTGGTCCGCCGGACCCGCTCGGCGATGTCGAGGACGACCGGGACGGTGCGCAGCGCCTTGGCGAGCCCGCCCGCGCCGGTGGTCTCCTGGCCGACGCAGCCGCACTCCAGCGGCCAGGTCTCGTCCCGGTTGCGCGCGGCCTGTCCGCCGACCCGCAGTTGGAGCAGGACGGCGTCGGCGTCCGCGACGCCCGCCGTCAGGTCGGTGGTCACCGACACCGCCGCGGGGTGCCCCTGCTTGGCGAAGATCCGCCGGGCGAGCCCGCCGATCAGCTCCAGCCGCTCGGCGGCCGGGTCGATCAGCACCAGTTCGCCGATCGGCAGGGTGTCGCGCAGCCGGGCGAAGCCGTCGATCAGTTCGGGGGTGTACGTCGAACCGCCGCCGACGACGGCCAGCTTGAGCGCGGAACTGCCGGACTTGAGTGTGGCGGCCATCAGCCCTTGACCCCTGTCAGTGTCACGCCTTCGATGAAGGCCTTCTGAGCGAAGAAGAAGAGGACGATCACCGGGGCCATCACCAGCAGGGTGGCGGCCATGGTGAGGTTCCAGTTGGTGTGGTGGGCGGCCTTGAACGACTCCAGGCCGTAACTGAGCGTCCAGGCCTGGTGGTTGTTGCTGGCGTAGATCTGCGGGCCGAAGTAGTCGTTCCAGCAGTAGAAGAACTGGAACAGGGCGACGGCGGCGATGGCCGGCTTGGCCATCGGCAGGACGACCCGCAGCAGGGTGCGCAGGTCGCCGCAGCCGTCGATCCGGGCGGCCTCGATGTACTCCTTGGGGACGGTCATCAGGAACTGGCGCAACAGGAAGATCGAGAACGCGTCGCCGAAGGCCATCGGGATGATCAGCGGCCAGAGCGAGCCGCCCAGGCCCATCTGCTTGGCCCAGAACAGGTACATCGGGATGACGGTGACCTGCGGGGGCAGCATCATCATCGCGATGACCGCCATCAGCGCCAGGTTGCGGCCGCGGAAGCGGAACTTGGCGAGCGCGTAGGCGACGGGCAGGCTGGAGACGACGGTGAGCAGGGTGCCGGCGCCGGCGTACACCAGGGTGTTGCGCCACCAGGTGAGGAAGCCGGGGGTGTCCCAGACCTTGCCGTAGTTGCCCCAGTTCCAGGAGGTGGGCCAGTAGTCGGTGGTGAGCGCCTGCTGGTCGTTCATCACCGAGGTGAGGAAGACGAAGACGAAGGGCAGCAGGAAGAACAGCGCGGCGGCGATGGCCAGCGAGTGCACGGCCACCCAGTTGAGCAGCGCCCGGCGCCGGGCGGCCCGGGCGGCGGCGGTTCCGGTGCGGGAGGCCGCCGTCGCCTCGGTGAGCGTGGGGGTGGAGCTGAGAGTCATGGTGGAGTCCTCAGGGGCCGCTGGTCGTCGCTCAGTCGTCGCTCGACATGAAGCCGGACCTGCGGCGGAGCAGGATCGAGGTGACGGCCATCGAGATGGCGAACAGCACCAGGGCGACGACGCAGGCCGCGCCGTAGTTGAAGCGCTGGAAGCCGAGGTTGTAGACCATCTGCGGCAGGGTCCAGGTGGAGCCCTGGGGGAAGCCCGGCTCGAACGGCTGGCCGGAGTTGCCCGCGATGCCGCTGGCGACCTTCCCGGCGACGATCGCCTGGGTGTAGTACTGCATGGTCTGGATGACCCCGGTGACCACCGCGAACATGATGATCGGCGAGATGTTCGGCAGCGTGACGTACCGGAACCTCTGGAACGGTCCGGCGCCGTCCAGTTCGGCCGCCTCGTACTGCTCCTTGGGGACGTCCAGCAGCGCGGCCATGAAGATGACCATCAGGTCGCCGATGCCCCACATGGCGAGCAGGGTGAGCGCGGGCTTGGACCAGTCCGGGTCGGCGAACCAGCCGGGCTGCGGCAGGCCGAGCTCGCCGAGCAGGTGGTTGAGCGGGCCGGTGCCGGGGTTGAGCAGGAAGGCGAAGGCCACCGTGGCGGCCACCGGCGGGGCCAGGTAGGGCAGGTAGAAGGCGGTGCGGAAGAACCCGGCGCCGGTCCTGACCTTGGTGATGAGCAGGCCGATGCCGAGGCCGAAGGCGACCCGCAGGCTGACCATGATCACGACCAGCCAGACGGTGTTGCGCAGGCCCTGCCAGAAGGCCGGCAGCTCGTCGAGGACGTAGTCCCAGTTCTTCAGGCCGTTGAAGGTCGGGCTGCCGAAGCCGTTGTACTGGGTGAAGGAGAAGTAGGCGGTGGAGACCAGCGGGTAGACGAAGAAGACGCCGAACCCGATGAGCCAGGGGGAGAGGAAGGCGAGGGTGCGGGCCGCCTCCCGGCGGCGCTTCCGGCGCAGCAGGTGCTGCGTGGACGGCGCCGCCGGGTCGGTCGCCCCGGTCCCAGTGCCCTTGCGGGTGCCGAACGCGAGTGACATGGGGAGCTCCGTGGACCGTTCCGCTACTTCGCCTGGGCGATGTCGGTGTCGATCTGCTTGGCCGTGGCGGCGAGACCCGCCTGGACGTCCGGCTGCTTGCCGGACTCGATGTCGTAGCCGAGGTTCTGCAGCGAGACGATGTAGCCGCCGCCGTTGACGCTCGCGGGCGTGGTGCCCGAGTCGGGGTTCTTGGCGACGTCCAGGAAGGTCTTGAAGTTGGCGTCGCCGACCAGCTTCGGCGAGTTGAGCGCGTCGAAGGTGCTGGGCACGTTGTGGATCGCGTTGGCGAAGTCGACCACCGCGTCGGTGTCGGTGGTCAGGAACTTGACGAACTCCCAGGCCGCCGCCTGCTTCTTGCTGGTGCTGGCGATGCCGACGATGGTGCCGGTCTGGTAGCCGCGGCCGTAGGTGTCGGCCTGGTCGTCCGGGACTGGGAACGGCGCGGTGGCCCAGTCGAAGTCGGGCTTGTTCTCGGCGAGCGAGGCGGTGCGCCACTCGCCGTCGATGGCCATCGCCACCTGGCCGGTCTGGAACGGGTTCTTGGCGCTGAACTCCTCGCCGAAGGTGGCGCGGTACCTGTCCAGCTTGGCGTAGCCGCCGAGCTGGTCGACCAGGCCCTTCTGCCAGCCGAGCATCGCCGCGACCTTGGGGTCGGAGGCGAGGTTCGACTTGCCGTCGGCGCCGAAGTAGGTGGCGCCGTACTGGCCCAGGAAGTGCTCGGTGGTGGACTCGTAGCCGTGGTACAGCGGCATGAAGCCGAGCTGCTTGTACGAGTCGCCGTCGGCGACGGTGAGCTTCCTGGCGTCGTCGGCGAACTCGCTGAAGGTCTTCGGCGGGGCGGTGATGCCGGCCGCGGCGAAGGCCTTCCTGTTGTAGTACAGCCCGTAGGCGTCGCCGAGCAGCGGCAGCGAGCACTGGTTGCCCTGGAACCGCGTGTAGTTGAGCATCGCGGCCGGGAAGGTCCTGGCCGGGTCGATGCCGCTCCTCTGCAGCAGGGGCTTGAGATCGATGAAGGCCCTGGTCGAGCAGAACATGCCGACGTTGTTGGTGGTGAAGGAGGACACCACGTCCGGCGCGTCGTCGCCGCCGGCCCGCAGGGCCTGGTTGACCTTGTCGTCCGCGACGTTGCCCACCGGCTTGACGTGGATGTTGGGGTGGGCCTTCTCGAAGGCGGCGATGGTGTCGTTGATCGCCTTCACCTCGCTGTCCTGGCTCCAGCCGTGCCAGAAGGTGATGGTGACGTCCTTGCCGCTGGCGGAGTCGTCGTTGCCGCCCGACTCGCTGGAACCGGTGCAGGCGGAGGCGAACAGGGCCAGGACGGCGCTGCCCGCGACGGCGGCGATCGTGCGGCGGCCTCTGCGGGAGGTGGTGGCGTGCACTTCGAGGTCCTCCTGGGGGTGCGCGGGCAGGCGTCATTGCCTCGTGGCCCGCGTAGGGATCGGGGAGAGGTGGGTGCAGGGGGCGGGAGCGGGAGCGTCAGTGGGTGGAGAAGACCGCCTCACGGGCGTCCGCCAGGGCGCGCTGAAGGGCGCCGAGCAGGACGGGCGAGCCGGGCAGGGCACTGCTGCGGATCTCCGGACGGGCGAGGCAGATCCGGGCCAGTTCGTCCTCGACGAGCGCGCGCAGGCGCTCGCCGCCGGCACTCGGCACCGCGCCGGAGAGGACCACCAGCTGGGGGTCGACCACGGCGACGATCACGGACAGCCCGACGGCGAGCCGTGCGGCCAGTTCGGTGAGGAACGCGTCACCGGCGCCCGGGGTCTCCAGGGCCTTGGCGATCGACTCCTCCGCGGTGGGCGCGCCGAGCCCGTGCTCGCGCGCCAGGGCCCGGACGGCGGGTGCGCCGACCTTGGCCTGGAAGCCGCCGAACTTGCGGCGGCGGGCGTCCCACTCGACCGGTGAACCGGGCACCGGCATGTAGCCGACCTCACCGGCGCCGCCGGTGAAGCCGCGGTGCAGCCGCCCGGCCAGCACGATCGCGGCACCGACGCCGGCGCCGGCCCAGAGCAGGACGAAGTCCTCGAAGCCGGCCGCCGCGCCGGAGGCCTGCTCGGCGACCGCGGCCAGGTTCACGTCGTTCTCGATCGACACCGGCGCGCCGATCGCCTCGGTGAGCTCGGCCAGCAGCCGGGGCGAGTGCCAGCCGGGCAGGTGGGAGGCGTAGTGCAGCTTGCCGGTGACCGGGTCGGGGGCGCCGCCGACGCCGATCGCCGCGGTGCGCAGGCTCCCCGGGGGCAGCCCGGCGGCGCGGACCGCCTCGGTGACGGCGGCGGCCACCGCCGGCACGGTCCCGGCGGCCGGGACGCCTCTGGTGGACACGCTGTGCTCGGCCAGCGTGCCGCCGGTGATGTCGGCGACGGCGACTCTGATCCCGCTGTTGGTGACGTCCAGTCCGGCGACGTACCCCGCAGCCGGATTCACCTGGTACAGCTGCGCGTTGGGGCCCGGGCCGCCCTCGGTGGTACCGACCGGCAGGACCAGCCCGGCCGCCTCCAGCCGGGACAGCAACTGCGAGGCGGTCGGCTTGGACAGCCCGGTCAGTGCGCCGATCTGGGTGCGGGACAGCGGCCCGTTCTCCAGCAGCAGGTCGAGGGCGGCGCGGTCGTTGATGGCGCGCAGCAGGCTGGGGGTGCCGGCGAGGGGAGCCTTGGCGGTGCTCTTGGTCATGCCCGGAATCCTCCCCTTCCCACCGGTCGACGTGGACTGTTAGGAAACTTTCCAGTCGCTTGGCACAGGACCGTACGGTCCCCGTCAGCAGGGTGTCAATGCCCGGTGAAGCCCCGGATGCCGAAGCGTTACCGGGGGCCGGACCGCCACCGGGACACCGGACCGCCCCGGGGAAAGCCGAGAGCCCCGCCCCACCGGAGTGGGAGCGGGGCTCTCGGCCGACGGGCGCGGTCGACCGGACCGCTACGGCTTCACGATCGTCGGGTCGTCCGTCGGGGGCTTGGGCAGCGGGATCGGTTCGGTCGCCCGGTAGCGGGGCGAGGTCGGGTCGGACAGGGCGGAGGGCGGGGCGGGCTCGGCCGCGGTGATCGACACCCCGGTGGCCACCGCCGGGGTCTCCTCCTTGACCTTGATCCCGGCCCGGTCGAAGGCCGTCTTCAGTCGCTGGCGCAGCGCCCGGGAGACCACCGGTGCCTTGCCCGGCGCGGTCCGGGCCTCGACCCGCACCACCACCGAGTCCGCCGCCACCGACTCCACGCCCAGGATCGACACCGGCGCCCAGACCAGTTCGTCGTACGGCGCCTCCTTGGCCAGCCCCTCGGCGGTCTCCTGGATCAGGTCCTCGACCCGCTGCAGGTCCTCCTTGTACCCGACCTGCACGTCCACCGAGGCGGTCGCCCAGCCCTGGCTCATGTTGGCGATCCGCTTCACCTCGCCGTTGCGGATGTACCAGATCTCGCCGTTGGCCCCGCGCAGCTTGGTCACCCGCAGCCCGACCTCCAGCACCGTGCCGGTGGCCACCCCGGTGTCGATCTCGTCGCCCACGCCGTACTGGTCCTCCATGATCATGAAGACCCCGGAGAGGAAGTCCGTCACCAGGTTGCGGGCGCCGAAACCGATCGCCACACCGGCCACGCCGGCGCTCGCCAGCAGCGGCGCCAGGTTCATCCCCAGCGCGGAGAGCACCATCAGCGCCGCCGTGCCCAGGATGGTGAAGGACGCCACGCTGCGCAGCACCGAGCCGATCGCCTCCGAGCGCTGCTGGCGCCGCTCCGGGTTCACCACCCCGTGGTTGGCCAGCAGCCCGCCGAGCAGGCTCTCCTCGTGCTGGTCGTGACTGCGCGCCATCCGCGCTATCAGCTGGGTGATCAGCTTGCTCACCACGACCCGCAGCACCAGCGCCAGCACGATGATCAGGACGATCTGCAGGCCGCCCGCCAGCCAGCTCTGCCAGTGGGTGTCGAACCAGCTGGCCGCCTGCTTGGTGGTGTCGGTGACCTCCTGCGCGCTGGTGGGGATCCGCAGCTGCGGCAGCTCCGGCGCGGTGGGGGACGCGGTGGGGGAGGGCACCGGCGTCGGGGTGGAGAGCGCCGAGGACGCGTCGATCGGACCGGTGGCACCGGAGCGGAACACGTGCGGGACCTTCCTTGCAGGGGGCGTGACCGGCCCGCGCCGCGCAAGCGGCCCACGGACCGTGCAGGCTAGCCTATCCGGCGCCGGACACCTGTCCGGACCGCGCACAGGGCGTACGGCCCACTCCGGACGCCCCGTCAACGCCCCGGTGCGCTCCCCCCGGGCACCCGCCCGGCACCACCGCGCACCACGCGCGCACCGCCCCGCACCACCGGCCCCACCACCCCGAACGGCCGCCGTCCCGCCGCCGTACGGCCCAGCGGGCTGCTCCGTCCGGCCGAGCCGCGCTCCCCGCCCGGCCACCGCCCCCGTCCCGGCGGCACCCGGGTGCAACCGGACCTTCCCCCGGGCATACCGGCTATGACAGACACCACACCCGGAGTTCACGTCAGGTCCGTTACACAGGAGTGGTGGCGCCGCACGAAGCCGTAAGGCGACACTGGGGGAGATCGCGCACTCGTTGCGGGATCCAACCGCTCGTCCCGGCGCGAGCCACGCGCCGCAGGCGTCCAAGGAGGCATCCGTGCCGCATGTCCTGGTCCTCAACGCGTCCTACGAGCCACTCGGCGTCGTATCGATGCGCCGCGCACTCATCCTGGTCCTCAACCACAAGGCGGTCAGCCTGGAGGACACGGGAGTCACTCTGCACAGCGCCACCAGCGCCCTACCGGCGCCGTCCGTCGTCCGTCTGACCCGGTTCGTCCGGGTCCCGTTCTGCGGGCCCGTCCCGCTCACCCGCCGGGCGCTGTTCGCCCGGGACCACGGCCGCTGCGTCTACTGCGGGGCCGCCGCCACCAGCGTCGACCACGTCATCCCGCGCAGCCGGGGCGGCCAGCACCGGTGGGACAACGTGGTGGCGGCCTGCCGCCGCTGCAACCACACCAAGGCCGACCGCCACCTGACCGAACTCGGCTGGCGGATGAAACGACCACCCGCACCGCCCAGCGGCCTCGCCTGGCGGATCATCGGCACCGGGATCAAGGACCCGCGCTGGCGGCCCTACCTGGAGCCGTACGGCGGCGGTGACCAGCTGCGCGCCCCCCAGTGGGGCGAGTACGAGCACCACGACCATACCGAGCCGACCCACTCCGTCCCGATCGGCCGGGCGCACGCCGTCCACCCGGCTCACCCCGCCCCCGTCCGCCGCGGCGAGCAGCCCGAACCGCTCTCCGCCTGACCGAAGCGACACAAAGGGCCCGCCCGTCACACCGTCGGTACGCGCCTCATGGGCCGCCGTGCCCCCCACGAAGGGGGGCCGGCGGCCCGCCGCATGTCCCCCTGTTCGAGGCGGCTACGGCTCGGGACGGCCGCGGCGCGGTGCGGCTACGGCTACGCCCCGGCCACCGCTGTCCGCTACGGCTTCGTCGTCGGCGGCGCGACCGGCGCCCCCGTCTGCCCCGGCTGCCCCGGCGGGTTGGCCGGCGGCTGCGGCGGGGCGGCCGGAGCCGTGACGGCGTACAGCTCGATGCCGTACAGCGAGTAGCCGAACTTGGTGGCCCGCGCCACGCCCTGCATCCGGACGTACCGCACGTTCGGCGCGTCGAAGCGCACCGTCTCGTCGCCGCCCTTGCCGTTGTCCACCGTCGCCGCGTCCGTCCAGCTGCTGCCGTCCGCCGAGACCTGGATCCTGTACGAGGAGGCGTACGCGGACTGCCAGTGCAGCACCGCCGCCCCCAGGTGGGCCGCCTGCGGCAGCGCCAGCTGCACCCAGGCGTCGTCCTTCGCCGGCGAGGACCAGCGGGACTTCGGGTCGCCGTCGGCGACGGCCGAGGCGGGGAAGTTCGGCGTCTCGTCGCCCGAGGAGCTCGCCTGCGCGCCCACCGCCAGGTCCGGCCCGCCGGTCGGCGGTACCACGTGCACCTGCAGCACCTGCTTCACGGTGGTGCCGCCCGCCACGAACGACACCGGCACCTGGTACGTCCCGGAGGGCGTCCCCTGCGCGGCGGTGACCAGCAGCGGCACGCCCACCCGGCCGCCGCGCGGCACGGTCACCGCGCCGGACGGGGTCACGGTCAGGCCCTTGGCGGCGGCCGGCACCTCGGTGCGCAGCTCGCCGGTGGTGCCCTCGGGGCGGCCGGCCTCGACGGTGGCCTGGGTCTTGGCGGGCGCGGCGGCGCCGGTGACCACGTCCAGGGCCGGGTCGGCGAGGCTCAGCCGGGCCGCCGGGGCGTCCGCGTACCAGGGGATCACCTGGTTGACCACCGGCGGGTCGCCGCCGGGCTTCCAGGTCAGCCGGAACGCGTCGGCGGCCTGTCCGCCGGCCGGCAGCTCGTTGTAGCCGGGCTGCACGGTGCCGATGTCCACCCAGCTGCCGTCGGCACGGCGCACCGCGACCGTGGCGGTGGCCCGCACGTTCGGGTCGGTCAGCACGGTGAGCCGGTCCAGCGGGCGGGCGCTGCCCAGCTCGACGACGAGCGGCTCGTCCAGCGCGGTGGGCGCCTTGGCGGCGCGGTACGCGGTGTCCGGGTTGCCGTCCAGCACGGCCGCGGCCGAGGAGCCGGGCAACGCGGCAGGCCCGCCGGAGACGCTGGCCGGGGACTCGTCCGGGGCGGTCACGGTGAACTCGCGCACCGCGACGGCGGTCTTCTGCGCGGAGGTGGCCCGCAGCCGAACCGCCCGTACCACGGTGCCGGCCGGCAGCTGGGCGCTGACCGTCTTCTGGTTCCTCACCACGGCGAGCTGCTTCCAGCCGCCCTCGCCGGTGCTGTACTCCAGCACGCCGTCGCGGATGTAGTCGTCCACGGCGTTCTGGGCGTCCGGTCCGTCGCCCCAGCCGCCCATCAGCACGGTGACGCCGCTGATCGGCCGGCCCGCGCCGAGGTCGACGCCGACCGAGTCGCCGGCCTGCGGGGGAGCGGAGCTCCAGTAGAAGGTGTCGGCCTGGCCGTCGACCATCAGCGCCGGCATGTGGTCGTGGGCGGTGCCCATGCTCGCGGTCGGGACTACTCCGCCGCTGACCACGCCGGACCAGTTGTCGGCGGCGCGCACGGCACGGTCCAGGAACGGGCCGAGCACGCCCGCGCCGACGGTCGCCGGGGCCTGGGCGAGCTGCGCGCGCAGCTGGTTGAGCCGGACGCGGGCCTTCCAGGCCGCCGCGCCGTCGCCGCCGTGCTGGGCCAGCAGCATGTCCAGCGCGGCCTGCCCGGCCAGCCCGTAGTCGCGCAGCGGGCCGAGCCAGGGGCCGGCCTCGGCGGCCAGCTGGGCGGTGGCCTGGGTGCCGGCCAGGGTCTGCTGGGCGCCCGCCATCGCGGTGAAGGCGTCCCGCAGCGGCGCCGCCGCCGCTATCAGCTTGTTGGGGTCGGGGGCCGCGCCGGAGGTGGGCTCGGCGTTGGCCCAGAACTGGTCCAGCAGCGGCTGCAGGTAGCCGGACTCCTGCTTGGCCAGCGGCGAGGAGGTGCTGTTGCCGGCCAGCGCGGTGACGGCGGACAGCGCCGACCCGGCGGGCGTGGCGGCGGCGCCGGTCGGCCCGGCCAGCGAGCGCACCGCGGCCCGCCAGGAGTCGTCGGGCTTGTAGCCGGCCGGGTTCCAGGCGAAGTCGCCGGCCGTGGCGAGCGCTATCCGGGAGGCCACCGGCTGCTGCATCGCGCCGGTCAGCAGCACCGCCGAGCGGGTCGCCACCTCGGGGTCGCGGCCGGTGTAGGCGCCGAGGAAGAGCCGGTCCGGGCTGGCGTCGTTGACCGGGTAGTTGTCCATGGTGACCAGCGGGTGCCCGTACAGGCTGCCGGTGTCGGAGGTCTGGGCGCCGGTGATTTTCTCCGGGATCACCGCGCCGCCGCTCCAGGCCACCTGCACCCCGGCCGGCAGCGCGTCGGCCAGTGCCTTGCGGTACGGAGAGGAGCCCTGCTTGTGGTACTCGGTCGGGACGACGGACAGCGGCGCCAGGCCCGGGTTCTTCGCGATCAGCCGGTCCTGCACCTTCTTCACCAGCGCGGCCTGCGCCTTGGCCGCGGCGGCCGGTCCGGTGCCGTACTCGTCGCGGTCGTCGCCGCAGTGCCACTCGTCGTAGCTGACGTCCAGGAACTGCAGCTGGAACGCGGTGAAGCCGAGCTTGCGCAGCCCGTCCAGCTTCTTCACCAGCGCGTCGACGTCGTCGTCGTCGGTGAAGCAGAGGGACTGCCCGGGGTCGATCGCGTAGCCGAGGGTGACGTGGTTCAGCCGGGCCCGGTCGCCGAGCTCGCGCAGGTCGGACTGCTGGTCGGCGGGGTAGGCGTCGCGCCAGCGGCTGAGCCGGAACGGGTCGTCACCCGGGGCGTAGAGGTAGAAGTTCTGCTTGGAGCGGCCCAGGAAGTCCACCTGGTCGAGCCGCTGCTCGGCGGTCCACGGGGTGCCGTAGAACGCCTCCGCGGTGCCCCGCACCGCTGCGCCGCTCGGCCAGTCCCGCAGCGTGACCCCGGGCAGGCCCAGCCCGGCCGCGCCCGGCCCCTGGCCCTGCCCGGCCGGTACGGCGGCGAGCAGCTGGCGCAGGCTCTGCGCGGCGTAGAAGGTGCCGGCCGCGTCCACGCCCGCCAGCACCACCGCGCCGTACGTCCCGCCGCCCTGGGCGGGCAGCTGACCGGCCGACAGCACGTAGCCGCCGGGCGGCATGCCCGCGGTGGACGGCGCGGAGCCGTCCTTCCCGCCGGCCGCGGCGGTCAGCTGGCGCAGTGTCCGGTCCACCTCGCCCTCGGCGCCCTCGGCGGGGCCGCCGACGTACACCACCAGCGAGCCGGCCGCCGGCGTCCCGCCGTCCGCCTGCGGGGTCACGTCGGTGGCCCCGGCGACGGCCAGCACCTCGCGGACGGCGTCCACCGCGCCCCGGTCCACCTTGGGCGCGGTCACCAGCGTCACGGCGGCCGGCACGGTGACCGCCCTGCCCGCCACCGTCTGCTCCTGCGGGTGCGGGAACACCTGCGGGTCGGTCACGCTGCCCAGCGGTGTCTGCGGCGCAGTGCTCACCACGTCCGCCCCGGGCGTCGCTGCGTACGCCGTCGAAGGCAGCGGCCCGGCCAGCAGCCCGCCGACCACCGCCGCGGTCACCACCCCGGCCGCGATCTGCATCGCCCGCCGCCCCGGCCGCCCGGCCGCCCGCTCCGCCCGCACCGATGCCAACAGCGGCTCCGTCCCCTTCAGATCGGCGATCATCCGGTCCGCGGTCCGCGGCGCCAGCTGACGGCACGTCCGTGCCGTCGCCCGCCGCGCCGCCAGCGCCGCCGGATGGTGCAGCACTTCGCGCAGCGCCGGAGTCTGCTCCAACTGCTGCCGCAGCCGCCGCCCGGCCACAACGGACACACGGGCTTGCACAGGGGCCTCCTCGCCAGGCCTGGACCACAACGCGAGCAACCCCACCAGCTACCCAACCCGGTGTCAATGTCACCGGCGGCTATGACCACTTTGCCCGAATACATCCCACTGCCCGGCCCACCCCGGCACCACCTCGGGCCCGCCCCGCCGGGTGGCGGAACGGGCCCGGGAATCAGCAGCTCAGGACGCGGACGTCAGGAACGCGGAGGAGCGGGCGGCACGGCCGTCCGCAGGTTCGGAACGGACCACTGGTGGTTCGCGGCGGTGCCGTCACAGGCGTGGCTACTCCGTCCGTCAGTAGGGTGTTCCGGTGCGGCTCTACCACTCCAGCGACCCTCCGGCGTAGGCCCGTGGGGCCGCCACCGTGTCGCGCAGCGTCATCGGGTCGTCACACGGGTAGGACTTGGGAGTCCTGACCGGGCGTTGCCGAGACATCGCAGGAGCCGCGAGTGGCCGCTTACCACGACAGTGACGGAGCCGACGGGCTGAAGGTACCGGTGCAGGACGCGCCGCCACCGCCCGCCGAACTGCTGGCGCTGGCCCAGGCGTACGGGGTGGATACCCGCTACCCCGGGGCGGGCGGCCAGGTGGTGGGGGCGCGGACGCTGGTGGCGGTGCTGGGGGCACTGGGGGTGGCGGCGGAGACGCCGGAGGAGGTGCGGGAGGCGCTGGAGCGTCAGCGTGCCGAGCAGCGCGGGAAGTTGCTGCCGCCCTGCGTGGTGGTCCGGCAGGGGCGGCGCACCGCGCTGGACGTGCCGGCCGACGCCCGGCTGCACGTGGAGCTGGAGGGCGGCGGCAGTTGGGAGCTGCCGTGCGGCCATTCGCACTGGCTGCCCGCCGACCTGCCGCTCGGGCGACACACCCTCACGGCGGAGAGCAACAGCAGGAGGGAGCAGGCGCCGCTGATCGTCGCCCCGCAGCGGCTGCCCCAACTCCCCGGCCGCAGCTGGGGTTTCCTCGCCCAGTCGTACTCCGTGCTCTCCGACCGCTCCTGGGGCATGGGCGACCTCGGGGACCTCGCGGAGCTCGTCCAGTGGGCCGGCGCCGGCCTCGGCGCGGGCTTCGTGCAGATCAACCCGCTGCACCAAGCCCTTCCCGGAACGCCCTCCGACCCGTCCCCGTACCGTCCGTCGTCCCGCCGCTTCGCCGACCCGGTGCACCTCCGGGTCGAGGCCGTCCCCGAGTACGCCTACCTGACGGGAGAACAGCGGACAGAGGCGGACGACCTCTCCCGCCGCGCCGCCCGCCTCCGCGACGAAGTCCTCGCCCACGACGGCCTGGTCGACCGCGACGCCGTCTGGGCGCTCAAGCGCGAGGCCCTCCGACTCCTCCACGAGGTCCCCCGCGGCCCCGGCCGCCAGGCGGCCTACGAGGCGTTCCAGCACCGCGAGGGCGAGTGGCTGCGCCGGCACGCGCTGTGGAACGCCCTGGCCGAGGCGCACGGCCCCGACAGGCACCACTGGCCCAAGGGCCTGCGTCACCCGAACGGCCCACAGATCGAGCGGGCGGCCAAGGAACTCGAAACCCAGGTCGAGTTCCACCGCTGGCTCGCCTGGCAGGTCGACCAGCAGCTCGCCGACACCCAGCGCGCCGCGCGCGAGGCCGGCATGCCGGTCGGTCTGATCCACGACCTCGCGGTCGGCGTCCACCCGGACGGCGCCGACGCCTGGGCGCTCCAGGACGTGCTGGCCGGCGGCATCTCGACGGGTGCCCCGCCGGACGCCTTCAACGCCCACGGCCAGGACTGGGGCCTGCCGCCCTGGCGCCCGGACGCCCTGGCCGCGGCCGGCTACGCCCCGTACGCGGAACTCCTGCGGGCGGCAACACGCCACGCGGGCGCTCTGCGCATCGACCACGTGATGGGCCTCTTCCGCCTCTGGTGGGTCCCGAACGGCCACCCGCCCACCGAGGGCGCCTACGTCCGCTACGACGCCGAGGCGATGCTCGGCGTGCTGGCCCTGGAGGCCCACCGGGCCGGTACGGCGGTGATCGGCGAGGACCTGGGCACGGTCGAGCCGGGCGTGCGCGAGGAGCTGGCGGCCCGGGGCATCCTCGGCACCTCCGTGCTCTGGTTCGAGCGGGACTGGCAGGCCGGCGGAGGCATCCTGCCCCCCGACCGCTGGCGCCCCGGCTGCCTGGCCACCCTCACCACCCACGACCTGCCGAGCACCGCCGCGCGCCTCTCCGGCGAGCACGTCGAGCTGCGCCACCGCCTCGGCCTGCTGGCCCGCCCCCTCCCCGAGGAGCAGCAGGAGGCCGCCGCCGAGCTGGCCGACTGGCGGGCCGAGCTGGTGAGCCGAGGCCTGCTCGGCCCCGACGAACCGCTGTCGATGCCGGCGCTCTACCGCTTCCTCCGCTCCACCCCGGCGGAGCTGGTCGGCGTCTGGCTGCCGGACCTGGTCGGCGACCCGCGCCCGCAGAACCTGCCCGGTACCTGGGACCAGTACCCGAACTGGCGCCTCCCGGTCGCCGACGGCGCGGGCGACCCGGTCACCCTCGACCGCCTCGCCACCACCCCCGCCGCCCGCCTGCTCGCCCACCTCCTGGCCCCGCCCAACCCCCGGAACAGCTAACCGGAACCCGCAACCGGAACCACCGGCCCCACCCCGACGCGCGCCCTCCGGTAAGCGGCGGGTAAGTTGGAAACGTGGACAAGAGGAACGCTTTGCGAGCCGCCGCGGTCACCGCAACGGTCACGCTGATGATGCTGCTGTCGTCGCCCGCCATGGCCCTCACCAGGGACGACGGTGACGACCCGGGTACCGGGCTGAGCGTCGGCCAGACCATCGGCCTGTACGTGCTGATCCCGCTCGCCGCGTTCGCGATCATCGCGGGCCTGGCGGCCATGCCGTACGGCAAGAAGAAGAAGTAGACGTCCACCAGGACCCGCACAACCCCGAAGGGGCGCCGGACGATCCGTCCGGCGCCCCTTCGGGGTTTCAGGCATTCAGGCTTCGGACCTTCGGGCCTTCAGGCACTCAACGGAGCAGTCACCGCGCCCCGGCCGCCTTGTCGACCACCTGAGCCTTGAGCGCCCGCTCGACCCCGGCCCGGGCCTCGACCACCTGGCGCCGCAGCGCCGGCGCCGGCTCGGCCGAGGCCAGCCAGGCGTCCGTGGCGGCCAGCGTCGCCTCGGAGACCTGGAGCGCCGGGTACAGCCCGACGATGATCTGCTGCGAGATCTCGTGGCTGCGGGTCTCCCAGATGTGCTTCACCACGGCGAAGTACTTCTCCGCGTACGGCGCCAGCAGCTCCCGCTGGTCCGACTGCTGGAAGCCGGCGATCACGGCCTCCTGCACATAGTTGGTCAGCTTGTCGGACTCCACCACCGAGGCCCAGGCCTGCGCCTTCGCCTCCGCGGTCGGGCGGGAGGCGCGGCAGGTGGCCGCGTGCTCCTGGCCGGCCGCGGTGTTGTCCCGCTCCAGCTCCGCGACGACCGCGGCCTCGTCGGCGCGGCCGGTGGCGGAGAGCCGGGACAGCAGTGTCCAGCGCAGCTCGGTGTCCACGGCCAGGCCCTTGATCTCCACCGAGCCGTCCAGCAGCCCGGCCAGCAGGTCCAGCTGACCGTCCGTGCGGGCGACCGCGGCGAGGGTGCGGGCCCAGGCCAGCTGGTGGTCGCTGCCGGGCTCGGCGGCGCGCAGGTGCTCCTCGGAGGCGGTGGCCCAGCGGGCGAGGCCCTGCTCGCGCCAGTCCGGGTCGGTGTAGGCGTCCAGGGCCAGCTTGACCTGGCGCTGCACGGACTGCACGACGCCGATGTCGGTCTCCCGCCCGATGCCGGACAGCGCCAGCGACAGGTAGTCACGGGCGGCCAGCTCGCCGTCGCGGGTCATGTCCCAGGCGGAGGCCCAGCACAGGGCGCGCGGCAGCGACTCGGTGAAGCCGCCGAGGTTCTCGGTGACGACGGCCAGCGAGTCCTCGTCGAGCCGGATCTTGGCGTACGACAGGTCGTCGTCGTTCAGCAGCACGACGGCCGGCCGGTGGCGCCCGACCAGCTCCGGCACCTCGGTGCGGGCACCGTCGAGGTCCAGCTCGATCCGGTCCGTGCGCACCAGCGAGCCGTCGACCAGCTCGTACAGGCCGATCGCGATCCGGTGCGGCCGGAGCACGGCCTCACCCTTGGCGCCGGCGGGCAGCGCGGGCGCCTCCTGCAGGACCGCGAACGACTCGATGTCACCGTCCGTGTTCACCACCAGGGAGGGGCGCAGCACGTTGATCCCGGCCGTCTCCAGCCAGGCCTTGGACCAGGCCTTGAGGTCGCGCCCGCTGGCCTCCTCCAGGGCGCCGAGCAGGTCGCTCAGCCGCGTGTTGCCCCACGCGTGGCGCTTGAAGTAGGCGCGCACGCCCTCGAAGAAGGCGTCCTGGCCGACGTACGCCACCAGCTGCTTGAGCACCGAGGCGCCCTTGGCGTAGGTGATGCCGTCGAAGTTGACCTGGACGTCCTCCAGGTCGTTGATGTCCGCCATGATCGGGTGGGTGGACGGCAGCTGGTCCTGCCGGTAGGCCCAGGTCTTCATCTGGTTGGCGAAGGTGGTCCAGGACTGCGGCCACTTGGAGCCGGGGGCCTCCGCCTGGCAGACGGCCTCGGCGAAGGTCGCGAAGGACTCGTTGAGCCAGAGGTCGTTCCACCACTCCATGGTGACGAGGTCGCCGAACCACATGTGGGCGAGCTCGTGCAGGATCGTCGCGGCGCGCGCCTCGTACGCGGCATCGGTGACCTTGGAACGGAACACGTACTGGTCGCGCAGGGTGACGGCGCCCGCGTTCTCCATCGCGCCGGCGTTGAACTCCGGGACGAAGAGCTGGTCGTACTTGGCGAACGGGTACGGGTAGTCGAACTTCTCCTGGAAGTAGTCGAAGCCCTGCTTGGTGACCTCGAAGATCGCCTCGGCGTCCAGGTACTCGCGCATCGAGGGGCGGCAGTAGACGCCCAGCGGCACCCGCTGCTCGCCCTTCTCGTAGGTGTCGAAGACCCCCACGTACGGGCCGGCGACGAGCGCGGTGATGTAGCTGGAGATCCGGCCGGTCGGCTCGAACTTCCAGACCTGGGTGGCGCCTTCGCCGACCGGCTCGGGGGTGGGCGAGTTGGAGACCACGACCCAGCCGGTCGGGGCGGTCACGGTGAAGGCGAACGTGGCCTTCAGGTCCGGCTGTTCGAAGTTCGCGAAGACCCGCCGGGCGTCCGGCACCTCGAACTGGGTGTACAGGTAGGTCTCGCCGTCAACCGGGTCGACGAACCGGTGCAGGCCCTCACCGGTGTTGCTGTACGCGCAGTCGGCGACCACCCGCAGCTCGTTCTCGGCCGCCAGGCCGGGCAGCGGGATGCGGCTGTCGGCGAAGCTCGCCGGGTCGAGCGCCGTGCCGTTGAGGGTGATCTCCTCGACGCCGGGGGCGACGAGGTCGATGAAGCTGTCGGCGCCGGGGGTCGTGGCGGTGAACCGGACCACGGTCGTGGACCGGAAGGTGCCGCCGCCCTCGCGGGCCGAGCCGAGGTCGAGCTCGATGTCGTACGCGTCCACCCGGATGAGGTCGGCCCGGGTGCGGGCCTCTTCGCGGGTCAGGTTGGTGCCGGGCACTCGCTGCACTCCTTCGTCAGGCTGATGGACCGAATCCTCGCATGCCCGAGGGGTGCCCCGACCGGATAAGCCGAAGGCGGGGCGGTCCCGGGACCATTGGCCCGGACCCGCCCCGCCCTTGCTGGGGAAGCCAGTCTCCCGACGTTACTTCGACCACTTCGTCAGTGGCGGCGCGTAGCCGCTGGTGCGACGGTAGGCGATCACCTGGCTGTTGTCGTCGGGAATGAAGTACTGGGCCGTGCTCATCCCGATGTCCAGGCCGTTCGGCATCGACATGGTGCCGATGTCGCTCATCGAGCCGTCGGTCGGCGACAGCGCGACCAGCTTGGCCGGCTTGTCGTAGCCCTGGCTGACGATGGCCCGGACCTTGCCGTCCTTGGTGGTGCCGGGGACCAGCCGCATGTCGTTGGTGGACGACGGGGAGCTGACGGACCAGATGCGCTTGCCGGTGCCCAGGTCGTACGCGTTGACGCCCGACTTGCTGCCGTCGATCTGGACGTACAGCGTCTTGCCGACGACCACGTTGTTGCTGATGGGGTCGGACTGGCCGGACAGGCGCAGGCTGTCCGAGCCGGCCTCCTTGGTCGACATCGGGTTTCCGGGCTTGTAGCTGTCGTCGAACGGCAGGATGTAGTCGCCGTTCGTGCCGCCGGACATCAGGACCACCAGCGGCTGGGTGCTGATGACCGCGTCGATGCGCTCGATCTGGCCGTTGAGCGGGATCGCCTGGCTGACGGGATTGCCGGTCTCGGCGTTGACGACCTGCAGCACCGACTTCTGGAGGCCGCTGTCGTAGCAGCGGTCGCTGGCCGCGATCACGGAGCCGGCCGCGGCGCCGTACACGGTGCAGTCCTTGCCGCGCCCCTTGAACTGCCAGACGGACTGTCCGTTGTCGATGTTCAGCGCGCCGAGGGAACCGACGGCGACCACCTTGTCGGTGACGCTCAGGGCCGGGTTGGACATCTTGTCCGAGGTGGCCTTGACGCTCCAGAGCAGCTTGCCCTGGGCGATGTCGACGGCACCGATGGTGGAACAGTCGTAGTCACCGGTGTTGAAGGAGACCGCGATGATGTTCTTGGCGTTGCGCGAGCGGGAGGCGGTGCACAGCTCCTTGCTGCCGGACGGCACCGGGATGTTCCAGGCCTGCTTGCCGTCCGCCAGGTTGTACGCCCGGATGCCGGTGGTGTCCGCGCGCACGGCGAACGAGTCGGAGCCCGAGGTGGCGCCCCAGACACCGAGCAGCTGCGAGGACGAGTCCGCGTTGGGGTCCTTGGCGGCGCTCCAGGCGACCTTGTACGTGGCGTTGGACGGGTCGGGCGTGGTGTTCCCGGTCGTCCCGCTGGTTCCGCCGGCGGAGGTGCTGGTGCTGGAGTTGCCCGAGTCGGCCACCGGACCGGGGCCCGGGTTGGGCTTGGGGTCGCCCTTGAGCAGGACGACCAGCCCGATCACGATGGCGATCGCCAGCACACCGCCGATGATCCCGCCCCACAGCATCACGGGGTTGCGCTGCTTGGGCGCCGCCGGTACCGGCATGCCCGGGTAGCTGTACCCGGCCTGCTGCTGGTAGTCGTACCCGCCGGTGTTGTAGCCCTGGGAGGGGTCCGGCGCGCCGTAACCGCCGCCGGGCACCGGGTCGTACGGACCGATCGGCGCACCGGCCGGCGTCTGCGCGGGGAATCCGCCGGCCGCGGTCGGCGCGTACGCCGCGTAGTCGGCACCACCCGTCGGCGGCTGGGCCGGCGGCGCGGGCGGCTGGGCCGGCGGCGGCGGGCCGACGGGCGCGGCCTGACCCGGGATCGCCGAGCCGTCGAGCTGTGTCATCTGGTCCGCGACGGCGGCGGGATCCACGCCGCCTGCCGGGCGCCCGAACGAAACGCCCCGGTTGTCCTGCGGGCCGCTGCCGGCTGCGTCGCCCGCACCCGGCGTAGGGTGATCCCCTGCCATCTGATTCCCCGTCATGTCTGGAAGCGTCCCCCTGCCGGTACCGTCCACGGTCCGGTGGGACGGGTGAGATTCGGCACCATGCTAGTGGCGAGTGGGATTTCAGCCGTTGCCAGGACCACCCGCCCCACCCCGACACTCCCTGACCACGCAACACCTTCACCCTCCACCCACCCCGCCCCCACGCACCCACCCCCTCCACGGGGGCACGGGCGACGCCCCCCACGCCCACCACCCCCTCCCCCCACACCCGACCCAGGCGAGAGGGACGCGCTGCGGGAGGGGCGGTGGAGGGGGTGGCTGCGGAAGGGGGCGTGACGGGTGATTTTCAGACTGCC
>NZ_JBHWDU010000021.1:0-10978 GCF_042734825.1 Kitasatospora sp. NPDC059648
CAGTTCTCGTAGAGGCGGCCGCGCTCAGGACTGCGCGGTGGGGCGCACGACGATCTCGCCGACGTCGACGCCTTCGGGCTGTTCGACGGCGTAGGCGATGGCGGACGCGATCGCGCCGGGCGGCATGCCGATCTCGTCGCGCTGCCGGATCATCGCGGCGGCCAGCTCGGCGCCGACTCCCTTGCCCACGCCTTCGGTGTCGGTGAAGCCCGGCGAGACGAGCGTGACGCGCAGATCGGGTCCCGCTTCCTGGCGCAGGCCCTCGGTGAGCACCTTCACCGCCGTCTTGGTGGCCGCGTAGACCGCCTGCGGGCTCTTGACCACGTAGGCGGCGGTCGAACCGACGTTGACGAAGTGTCCGGAGCGCTGGCGGCGGAACACCGGCAGGGCCGCCCCGATGCCGTTCAGCAGGCCGGTGACGTGGGTGGCGACCATGGCGTCCCAGTCGTCCTGGCGCAGCTCGTCGAACGGCGAGACGGCCATGGTGCCCGCGTTGGACACGAGGACGTCGAGCCGTCCGTACCGGTCCACAGCCGTGTCCACCAGGCGCCGGAGGTCCTCGCGGCGCGTGACGTCGACCAGCACGCCCGTGGCGGTGCCCCCGTTCGCCGTGATGCCCTCGACGACGGCTCCGAGCCGGTCCTCGCGCCGCGCCCCGAGCACCAGCAACGCGCCCCGCTCGGCCAGGTGGGTCGCGGTGGCCGCGCCGATGCCGCTGCTGGCGCCCGTGATCGCGATGACCTTGCCCCGGATACCCGTCATGATCTGCTTCCTTTCGCGGAGGTGTCCGCAGGCCAGGAGGTGGCCTACAGTGGAAGCGGAGGCGCCTCCGCTTGACTGGAAGCTAAGTGGAGGCGCCTCCGGTTAGCAAGTCGGCACAGCTCTGGAACGGGATGGCGCGCACCGATGACCGACGGAACACCCCGACCGCTGCGGGCCGACGCCCGGCGCAACAGGGAGAAGATCCTCACCGCCGCCGCCCGCGCCTTCACCGCGCACGGGCTGGACGCACACCTGGAGCACATCGCCAAGGACGCGGGCGTGGGCAGTGCGACCCTCTACCGCAACTTCCCCACCCGAGAGGCCCTGATCGAGGCGGTCTACCGCAACGAGGTGGCCCAACTCTGCGACGCCGCCCCCACCCTGCTGGCCCGCAGGGCCCCCGACGAGGCCCTGCGGGCCTGGGCGCACCTCTTCCTCGACTACGCCGCCGCCAAGCACGGCATGATCGACGCCCTGCGCAGCATCGCCGCGACGGGGAGCAACCCCTACGGCCACAGCCGGGAGATGATCCAGGCCGCCGTCACAGCCCTCATGGACGCCTGCGCGGCCGCCGGCCTGATCCGAACCGACATCCGCCCCGAGGACGTCGCCACCGCCCTGGAGGGCATCGCCCTCACCTCGGCCGGCCCCGAACACCGGCAGCAGGCCGAGCGCCTCCTCGACCTCACCCTGGACGGCCTCGCCGTCCGCCGCTGAGACGGTCCGTCAAAGGGTTCGCATGTGCGCCGTCCGGATGATGGGATGGCCCGGTGACCGATCACGACGAGACGGTGACCGTCCGACCGTCGACCCTGGCCTGGGTGCGCCGGCACCTGGAGGCGGGCGAGCGGATCGTCGGGGCGGAGGCACTGCACGGCGGCGCCACCGCCGAGATGCGGAGGCTGGCCATCGGAACGCGGGACGGAGGCACCCGGTACCTGGTGCTGCGCTCCTTCGTCGACCCGACCCGGCAGGGGCCGGCCGAGGAACTCCTGCACAGGGAGGCCGACGCCCTGACCGCGCTCACCGGAACCGGCGTGCCGGCTCCCGGATTCGTCGCCGTCGACCCGACCGCCGCGCACTGCGAGTACCCCTCGCTCCTCATGACCCACCTGCCGGGCCGGGCGGTCCTCGACGACGAGGGGCTGGAGACACGCCTGCCCCTGCTGGCCCGTCAACTCGTGGCGGTTCACGCGGTGCGGCCGTCCGTCCGGCCCCGGGAGTACGTGGCACTGACGACCGCCGACACGGTCGTGGTCCCCGAGGGCGCCGACGCCGCGGTCTGGGCCGCCGCGATCGACGTGATCCGCAGGCCCGCGCCGCGCTACGAAGGGCGCTTCCTGCACCGGGACTTCCAGCCCGGCAACGTGCTGTTCGACCTGCCGGCCGAGGGCCCGCCCGGTGCCGCCGGTGCCCGGATCACCGGCACCGTCGACTGGGCGGCGGCCTCCTGGGGCCCGGCGGACCTCGACGTGGCGCACTGCTCCACCAATCTCGCACTGCTGCACGGCCCGGCGTGGGGCCTGCGCTTCACCGAGGCCTACCAGGAGGCCGGCGGAGTACTGGCCGCGGCCGCGGCCGAGCGGCTGTACTGGCAGGTGCGGGAGCCACTGGCGCTCTCGGAGGAAGTGCGGTGGGTGGCGCGGCCGTGGCAGGAGGCAGGACGGACCGAGCTGACGACACGGGTCGTGGAGGAGCGGCTGGACGCCTATCTCACCTCCCTGATGGGCACGCCGGGCTGAGCCGCCCGCGAACGGAGCCCGGGCAGGTCGAAGGCGACGCCAACCGGATCGGAACGCTCAGCAGGCACCGTTGCGGTACTCGACATCCCCGAGAACGGACTGGACGAGTTCCCCCGCAGGTCATGGACCTGGCGGCGGAGCTGGTGGACTTCCCCGGCAAGGTGGTCATCGACCTGACGCCGACGTCCCCGCGTCGTCCCTGACCCAGGCGCCGACCCCGAGGCTCCCGGTGGTGCCCAGGTCGAGCTCCGGCGTCACCGTCACCGGGGCCGCGCCCGGTGTGGCGCGCACCCGCACGTACGGGGCGTTCACCGGATCGCCGGCCCCGGTGGTGTTGCGCCACACCAGCGTGGAACCGGCGCCCTCCCCCGGCTTCAGCACGAACTCCTGCGGCGGGGCGTCCGCGCCGGTGCCGGTCGCGATCCGGGCACCACCGTGCACGACCTGGACCCCGTCGACCGGCTTGCGCTCCTCGTCGAGCACCTGCAGCTCCGGATAGCCGTTCAGGGTCACCGCGGCCGTCCCGCAGTTGCGCAGATGCAGCCCGACCACCCGCAGCCCCGTCGCCGCATCCCCCTCGCCCACGCTCACCAGCACCCCGGACGCCGGGCACGGACCGTTCGGCCGCGACGCCTCGGCGCTCGGCACGCTGCGCACCTTGAGGACCTTCACCCCCGAGGCCGTCCCGCCCAGCTCGACCCGCCCCTTCTCGACGGCCCCCGGCGCAAGCCCCTCGACGGTCTTCGTCACGTTGTCCGTCGCGCCCCCGCCCGCACCCGTCCGGCTGAACACCACCGTCACGTCGGCCGGCTCACCCGTCCCGTTGGTCACTTCGTACTCCGCACAGGCCGCCCCCACCGCCGTGACCCGCACCCCGCCATGGGCCCCCGCCGACGGCGACCCCGACGCCACCCCGCACGGCCCCGCACTGCCGGTGACCCGCCGGGCCCCCGCCGTACCACCCGCCTGCGACCCGCAACCCGCCAACAGAACGACCGCAACCCCGACCGCCAGTAACGACCCGGCCTTCTCGAACTGATGCATCCGGCCATGCGATCACGAACCACCCCGCACGGCCGTGAGCCGCGTCACTCCCCGTGCAACAGCCCTGCAACGCCCGATCGCCGACGGCCGGCCGCGGGCTCAGCGCCGATCACGGTCCACCGGCCGCCGCAAGCGGTTCCGGGCAGGCGTCGGAGACCCGCCCGGACGGGCCCGAGCGCATCTGCGGGGAGCGGCCTCAGCGCAGCGGTGCGCCGCGGTCCGGCAGTGGCACGGCGTGCAGGCACGGGTGCCGCGGGGAGCCCACGGGCGCGGTCAGGACGGTGGCCACCTCGCCGGTGATCTCCACCCTGAAGTCCCCGTCCGTGTTCTCCCAGACGGGCCCGCCGCCGGGCCCGAGGGTCTCGGTGGCGTGGACCACGATGACGGCCGGCGGGGCGTGCCCGCCGATCGGCCCCGGCAGGGTCACCGCATAGCGGCGTTCAAGGCTCTTCATGGCCGGCCTCCTGGTCCGAACACCCACCCGCGTCGTCGATTCTCCTCCACCCCCCGGCACATGTATACGAAGGGTGGGATCCTCGGCCCGGGTGGTCCGGCCCGGCCGCCGCTCGGTCAGGCGTTCCACCGCAGCACGGCGCCGAGCCCGCCGGGCGGACCGGGTACGGAGTCCGGCACCAGCAGGGCTTCGGCCCCGACCGCCGCGGCGCTGCGCAGCAGGGCGTCGGCGGCCGGGGCCTGCTGCGGTTCGGCCACTCCCATGGCCCGCAGCTCGGCGCGCTGGACGCCGATGTGCTCGGGCTCCGGGCCGGTCCACACCGGGCGCTGCGGATCGTGGCCGCCCGGCTGGACGAGCAGCGCCGCGAGCTGGTGCTGCCGGGCGGCGGTCACCACGGCGGGCACGCCCTGGGCGGCGGCGCCGGGTGCGGTCTCGGTCCCTGCGGAGTCGGTGGCGTGTTCGCCGGGGCGGCCGACGCCGGTCCGGAAGGCGTCCAGGACGGTGGTCAGATGCCGGCCCCGGTGCTCCTCCCAGGCCTCGGCGACCCGGCGGTCGAAGCTGTCCCGGGCGATGCCGTCGGCCCGGCCGCCGCCGTCGATCTCGACGGTGTCCGGCTGCATCTGGCGGGGCAGCAGCGCGCGGACGGCCCGGCGCTCGCGGACGTCGCCGGTGAGCACCAGCAGGCGGGCGCCGCTGCCGGGCCACATCCGGGTCAGCTGGTCGGCGATGACCGCGGCGGTGCGCTCCCAGGCGTCCTCGACGCGGTGCCGGTAGTGCCACTCGTACCGGTCGGCGGGCGGGGCGCGGTGCCCGCGGCCCTGCCACTGCCGGCCCTCGACGGTGCCGATCGGCGCGGAGCGGCCGAGTTCACGCTGTTCCAGCGCGGCCCCGGTACGGTCCACGGCCACCACCAGGCAGCGCGGCGCGGCGTCGTCCAGCAGGCCGAGCAGCGGGGCGGTGTGCGGCAGCGGCGCCCAGGTGGCGGCGACGTCGGGTGGCGAGTCCGTCAGCGGCACGTCCAGTGCGACCTCGCCGTCGGTGGCGAACAGCGCCCGCCCCGGTGGGGAGGCGGACGTCGGTTCCCCGGCCAGGTGGTCGCGGACTGCGTCGCAGGTGGCTTCGTCGGCGCCGAGCCCGGCGAGCCGGTGGACGGCGGCCCGGTCGATCAGGGCCCGGCGCGGGGCGGCGTCCTCGGTCGCACGGGAGGTGTCCAGGTACAGCGAGGCCCAGGGGCCGGGCCGGTCGAGCAACGGAGTGAGGAAGGCGAGGTCCATGGCGGCCTCCCAAGGTCGGTGGCTACATAGGCGCCTACCCGGCTCCGCGCGTCGGACACCCGTGCGTCCGTCCGGCGAGTAGTGGGCAGGCTGCTCCTGCACCCGGCCGTCCCGACCTTCCCCGCCCCACCCACCACCGCCACCAGAACCGGACCCGAACCGAACTCGAGAGCGAGACCGTGAGCATGATCGACGACCCCCGCGCCGGCACCGTCGACGGGCTGCTGCGCCGCAGTGCCCGCCGCACCCCCGACCGCACCGCGCTGACCTTCGCCGACCGCAGCTGGACCTACCGGCAGCTCGACGAGGCGGTCAGCCGCGCGGCCGGGTACCTGCTCGGGCTGGGCCTGCGTCCTGGCGACAGGGTCGCGGCGTACGGGCGCAACTCCGACGCCTACGCGATCGCCTTCCTCGCCTGCTCCCGGGCCGGCCTGGTGCACGTCCCGGTGAACTACGCCCTCACCGGCGAGGAGTTGAGCCACCTGCTCGCCCACTCCGGCAGCCGGACCGTGCTCAGCGACGCGGCGCTGGCGCCGGAGGTGGAACGCGTCCGGGCCGGGCTGCGCGTCGAGCACGTGCTGCCGCTGCGGGACGAAGGCTCCGGGCTCCTCGCCGCCGCGCTCGCCGGCCCGGTGCCCGAAGTGGACGCCGGGGTGCGCGACACCGACCTGGTCCAGCTGCTCTACACCTCCGGCACCACCTCCCGGCCGAAGGGCGCGAAGATGCCCCACCGCGCCTTGGTGCACGCGTACCTGTCCGGCATCCACGCCCTCGACCTGGGCGCGGACGACCGGCCGCTGATCTGCATGCCGCTGTACCACTCGGCCGCCCTGCACGTCTTCCTCCTGCCCTACCTCGCCGTCGGCGCCTCCGTCCTGCTGCTGGAGTCGCCGGACCTCCCCGAGCTGCTCCGGCGGATCGAGGAGGACCGGATCGACTCGCTGTTCCTGGCCCCGACGGTGTGGGTCCCGCTGGCCGGCCACCCCGACCTCGACCGCCGCGACCTGTCCTCGCTGCGCAAGGCCCAGTACGGCGCCTCGATCATGCCGGTGGCCGTGCTCGACCGGCTGCGCGACCGCTACCCACGGGTCGGCTTCTACAACTGCTTCGGCCAGTCGGAGATCGGACCGCTGGCTACCGTGCTGCGCCCGGAGGAGCACCGGGAGCGGCCGGCCTCCTGCGGCCGCCCGGTGCTGTTCGTGGAGGCCCGGATCGTCGACCGCGACGGTGCCGAGGTGCCGCCCGGCACCCCGGGTGAAATCGTCTACCGCTCACCGCAGTTGTGCCTCGGCTACTGGGACGCCCCGGAGGAGACGGCCGAGGCGTTCCGGGGCGGCTGGTTCCACTCCGGGGACCTGGTCGTCGCCGACGAGGCGGGCTACCTGACCGTGGTCGACCGGATCAAGGACGTCATCAACACCGGCGGGGTGCTGGTGGCCTCCCGGGAGGTCGAGGAGGCCGTCTACAGCCACCCGGCCGTGGCGGAGGTCGCGGTGATCGGCACCCCCGACGACAGGTGGATCGAGGCGGTCACCGCCTTCGTCGTCCTGCGCCCGGACGCCCCCGCCCCCACCCCGGCCGAGCTCATCGCCCACGTCCGGAGCCGCCTGGCCCCCTACAAGGTCCCGAAGGCCGTCCACTTCGTCCCCGACCTCCCGCGCAACCAGAGCGGCAAACTGCTCAAGCGCGACCTCCGGGAGCGCCTCACGGCTTAGCTCGGGTCTTTAGGATCACGCCCCGGCGCTCGCGAGCAGGGCGGTCTGGAAGGCGAAGCGGTTCCACGGGGTCCGGGGGTCGCGGCCGGTGGTGGCGGCGAGGCGGCGCAGCCGGTAGCGGACGGTCTGGGGGTGGAGGTGGAGGCGGGCGGCCGCTGTGGGGGCGCTCTCGGAGTAGATGACGGCGTCGAGGGTCCGTCGGGTGTCGGCGTCCCGGGCGAGGGGGCCGAGCACGGCTTCGCAGACCCGTCCGGGGTCGGCGTCGGGGTGTCCGGTGACCAGGGCGACCACCTCCAGGTCGCCGCGGTCGAGCACCCGGCGCTCGGTCCACACCAGCGGTGAGGCGTGCCGCAGGCCGTGGACGGCGAGCCGGTGGTCGCGGGGCGCGGTGGCGGCGGTGACGCCGGTGAGCAGGGCACCGGTGAGGTCGTGCGCGGCGGCCAGGCGGTGGAGCAGGGTCACGTCGACCGCCTTGACCAGGGCGACTCCGACGCCGTCCACGACGGTGTGCAGCGAGGTGGGTTCGAGGTCGGCCGCCTCGCCCGCGGCCCTGGCGTCCAGGGCGGCGGTGACCAGCGCCGCCGCCCGCTCCGCGGCGTCGGGCCCGGTGGCCGCGGCACCCGCCGGGGAGACCACCATCAGGTCGAAGGAGGACGGCAGTTCCGCGTTGAGTTCGCGCAGCCGGGCGCGGAGGGTGCCGGCGTGGCTCTGCCGGCCGAGCAGCAGGTCGGTGAGGAGTCCGCGCAGGGAGCGTTCACGGTCCTCGCTGAGGATGCGCCCGGTGGACTCGTAGCCGTCGAAGATCGCCTCCGAGGACTGGTCGAGCACCGTCAGCCACACCCGGGCGAGCGCGCTGAGGTCGCGCACCGAGACGTCGTCGGCGAAACGCTCCCCGATCCGCTCGAAGAAGGCCAGCGCGGCGACCCGGTAGGCGCGCAGCACGGCGGCCAGGGGACGGGCGTCGCGCGCCCGGACCGCGCCGACGCCACGGAACATCCGGATGTCCTCGGCGTCCAACGCGCCGTCCACTGACCAGAGTTCGAGCACCCGGCGGAGCGTCCAGACGATGATGGAGCGGACCTCCGCCAGCTGGCGGGCGTCGAGGTTGGCGTAGGCGGGGATCTCCCGGGCGATGGCGGCCATGAAGGCGTCGACCATCCCGGTCTCGTCCGCCAGGATCCGCGACACGGCGCCGGGCCGGTCGGTCGCGGACGGCGCCCCGCCTTGTGCCGAGGGCACAGTCTTCTCTGTCACCACCTGACAAGCCTAGTGCCGGACGGCCCGGCCTGCCCCGACCATGGGAGCGCGCAGCCGTCGCGACCGGACGACGGTGATTGCCCCGAGGGAGAGCTGAATGCCGTTCCAGCCTGAGGTGATCGTGGTCGGGGCCGGCCTGGCCGGACTGGTGGCCACGCACGAGCTGGCGAAGGCCGGCCGGCGGGTGCTGGTCGTCGAGCAGGAGAACCGGCGGAACCTGGGCGGCCAGGCGTTCTGGTCGCTGGGCGGCCTGTTCTTCGTCGACAGCCCGGAGCAGCGGCGGGCCGGGATCAAGGACTCGCTGGAGCTGGCCCGGCAGGACTGGTTCGGCTCGGCGGGCTTCGACCGGCCGGACGACGAGGACCTCTGGGGGCGGCGCTGGGCCGAGGCGTACCTGGCGTGGGCGGCCGGCGGAAAACGCCGCTACCTGCGCGAGCTGGGCCACCGGGTGGTGCCGCTGGTGGGGTGGGCGGAGCGGGGCGCCGGTTCGGCCACCGGGCACGGCAACTCGGTGCCGCGCTTCCACATCACCTGGGGCACCGGGCCGGGGGTGGTGGAGGCGTTCCTCCGTCCGGTGCTGCGGGCGGAGCGCGCCGGGCTGGTGCGGTTCGCGTTCCGGCACCAGGTGGACGAGCTGCTGACCGAGGACGGTGCGGTGGTCGGCGTCCGGGGTTCGGTGCTGGCGCCGGACGACTCAGAACGCGGCGTCAAGTCCTCGCGCGAGGCGGTCGGTTCCTTCGAGGAGCGGACGGCGGCCGTCGTGGTGACCTCCGGCGGCATCGGGCACAACCACGCGCTGATGCGGGCCAACTGGCCGGTGGACCGGGTCGGTCCGGCCCCCGAGCACCTGATCTCCGGCGTCCCCGCCCATGTCGACGGCCGGATGCTGGCCATCACCGAGCAGGCCGGCGGCCGGGTGGTCAACCGCGACCGGATGTGGGCCTACACCGAGGGCGTCCACAACTGGGACCCGGTCTGGCCGGACCACGCCATCCGGATCCTGCCCGGCCCGTCCTCCATGTGGTTCGACGCCGAGGGGCGCCGGTTGAGCGGGATGTCCGGTGTGCCGGGCGCCGACTCGATCGGTGCGATGAAGCAGATCCTGGCCACCGGGCACGACTACTCGTGGTTCGTCCTGACCCAGTCGATCATCGAGAAGGAGTTCGCGCTCTCCGGTTCGGAGCAGAACCCCGATCTGACCGGCCGGGACCTCGGGTTCGCCGTGAGGAGCAGGCTGGCCAAGGGCGCCCCGGGGCCGGTCGAGCGGTTCAAGCGGCACGGCGAGGACTTCGTCGTCGCCCGGACCCTGCCCGAGCTGGTCGCCGCGATGAACGGGATCGCCCGCGGCCCGAAGCTCGACGTCGCCGACATCGAGCGGCAGATCGTCGCCCGCGACCGCGAACTCGCCAACCCGTTCAGCAAGGACGTCCAGGTGATGGCGATCCACAACGCCCGCCGGTCGCTGACCGACCGGATCGCCCGGGTCGCCAGGCCGCACCGGATCCTCGACCCGGCGCACGGACCGCTGATCGGCGTGCGCCTCAACATCCTGTCCCGCAAGACCCTCGGCGGGCTGCAGACCGACCTCGACTCCCAGGTGATCGGCGGTGGCGGCGCCCCGGTGCCCGGTCTCTACGCCGCCGGGGAGGTGGCCGGCTTCGGCGGCGGGGGCGTGCACGGGTACAACGCGCTGGAGGGCACCTTCCTGGGCGGCTGCATCTTCTCGGGGCGGGCCGCCGGCCTGGCGATCGCCCGGCAGTCGCCGAACAGGTGAGCAGCGGCGCCCGTCAGCCGGTGAGCCAGGGCGCCTCGGGGAGCTTGGCGTCGGCGTCGCGGCCGGTGAAGTCCACGGTGGTCGGCGTGCCCAGGCCCGCGATCCGCATGGTGACCCGGCGCAGGTCGGCGTCGCCGTCCACCCAGTACGTCAGAGGCGAGGTCTTGCCGTCCGGTGCGGCGCCCTGGGCGCGCGGGCCGGCGAAGCGGTCGTAGCCGCGGCCGTCGATCCGGTCCGGGCCGAGCCAGCGGGCGCCGGACTGGGCGAGCAGCAGCGGGTTGTCCGGGCGGTCGGCACCGACCTGGGTGAGCAGTTGGAGGCCGGCGTCCAGCGGGTCCGCGGTGTACGAGCGCGGCGACCAGCCGGAGCGGGGGATGTGTTCGGCCTGTTGCCAGGGCGGCCCCTGGTCGCCCGCCGGTTCGGGGGCCAGACCGAGGCCGTCGGTGTCCCAGACCACCAGGCCGTGGTCGAGCGGGCCGCTCGCGCCGGTGCTCCGGTAGCGGCCCACGCCGCGGTGGGTGCGGTAGTCCACGACGCCTTCGACCCGGATCCGCACTCCCCCGCCCTCGTCGGCGGTGAGCACCACGCCGACCGGGCTGGCCTGGTAGAGGTTCAGCCGGGACAGCGCCAGCCGGCCCGCCTCCTCGGTGGTGACCGGCCGTTCGGCGGCGTCGTCGGAGACGGTCTCGTACGCGACGACGCCACCCGCCACGGCGACGCACACCGCCGCCGCGACCAGCGCCGTCAACCAGCGGGTCCGCCTGCGCCGGGGCGGGCGGGCTTCGGCCTTCGTCGTGCGGGCCATGCGGGCCATGCGGTCGTGGTCTCCGATCCTTCGTCCAGGTCGTTCAGGTCGTTCAGGTCGTTCAAGTCGTTCAGGTCGCTCAAGACGCCCATGGCACACGGGCCTTCGGGCCGGGCACAGGAGTCGGGCGGGTTCGCGGTCCGTTGCGGTC